>JAHHQW010000050.1 GCA_020026195.1 Prevotella sp. | reverse complement strand
TTATTTTTACAAAATAGCGTATTGCATCTTATTCAATCAAGTGACTGTAAGTATTTTATCAGTTTTCATAATTTAATATAGGAAATATGTTATATCTTTGCACGTATACACACCTTAGAATATGAAATATTTATTTTTATCGCTGCTCGTAATGATGTCAGCCGTCATAAAAGCTCAGACCAACAAAATATACGACAAAGACATAGCAACGCTGCGTGTCACGGCCGATAACGAATCTATGGCTCTGCCTATCATCCGTCTTAACAGTCTGGAACGCATTCACATAAGTTTCGATGATCTTACACACGTGTATCATCGTTATACGTACTCCATACGGCACTGCGAGGCCGACTGGACACCTTCTGACGAGATATTTGAGACAGACTATATCGAGGGGTTTGCCGAGGGAAATCCTATCGACGACGTAACAGAATCTGTCGGCACAAATGTACAGTATTCACATTACCAGCTTACCATACCAAATGCCGACTGCCGGCCTAAAATCAGTGGAAACTACAGACTTACGGTACGTGACGATGAGACTGGCGAGAATGTACTTCAGGTATGTTTTATGATTGCAGAACCCATCATGGGCGTAGGAATGAGCGTCACCACTAATACAGACAAAGGCATGAACACTCGTTATCAGCAGGTTGGAATGCAGATATCTTACAACGGGCTTAACGTAACCAACCCCTCGGAGCAGATAAAGACTGTTGTGCTACAGAACTTCAGCTGGGCGGACAGACGTATAAATGCCAAACCGCAGTACATAATGAGTAACGGACTGAAATGGGACCATAACCGCGAACTGATATTCCATGCAGGAAACGAATACCGTAAGTTCGAACTGCTCGACGTGTCGCATCCTACATTCGGAATCGACCATCTTGACTGGGACGGAAGTAATTATTTTGCTTATCTCTTTCCGGACGAGCCGCGCCCCAACTATGTGTATGACGAAGATGCCGACGGAGCTTTCTATGTACGTAACAGTGATAACGTAGAGATTGATATTTCGACAGAATATGTACAGGTGAACTACTGTCTGTTATCGCCCGAATATGTAGGAAACGTCTATATAAACGGTATATGGACAAATGACAGCTTTGATGACAAATATCTTATGAAGTACGACTATAACGATAAATGTTATTATGGTTCTGTTCTTCAGAAACAGGGGTATTATTCTTATCGTTATCTGTTATATAATAAAGATACAGTAACTCCGGTTCCCTCGGAAGGGTCTTATTATCAGACGCAGAACCACTACCATGCCCTGGTATATTATCGTGATAATGGTGATCGTACTGACAGACTGGTAGGAGTGGGAGAGATTAACTTTATAAAGAAATAACATAAACCCTGATAACACGTGACATAACATAAATACTAAAAATACAGACTGGAACAAAGTTCGGCACAGTAACCGGACTTTTTTGTTTAGCCATATTGTCATGGCAGTACAAATACTATATACATTTTTCATCAGAATAAATGAAATGGACTTCTGTCCTTGAAAGGATAATAAAATGCGTGTCGGTTACATGACATAACAAGCCCCCGAAAGTCTAACAAAAACTTTCGGGGGCGACTCTTTCACTGATATCAAAGAATAGTGTATAATTTACTGCAATTATTTCGTATAGTTTACTTGTCCCCAAACAGACAGGATAACAAGTGTATCAAATATCAAAAAACTATCTTTAATATCAGGATTATTGATAATCATTTATTTCTTAATGATCTTCTTACCATTCTGGATATATATACCTTTGACGGGAGCGTAAATTCTGCGGCCCTGAAGATCGTACATTACATTGTTTTCAGCTTCGTCGGCAACAACACCTTCGATACCTACCGGCTCAGCATCTTCTTCCATAATGTTAACAAATAAATCCCAGTACATTGTTTCCATGTATACGCTACTTTTTCCAGCAGGAACATAAAGTGTACAGTTATCATATGTATCATAATCAAAGATTTCCTGTGCAATCGGCATCGGGGTAGCCATCTTTGCATGAATTTCTGTTAGACTTGTACAGCCGTTGAAAATCCATGGACCTTCAATAACCTTCAATGTAGAAGGAAGAGTAAGCGACTTAAGTGATGTACAGTTGTAGAAAACACCTTCTGTAATTTCCTCGACTCCTTCAGGAAGAGTGATCTTTTCCAACGCACTACAATCGGAGAATAAATAAGTATTTAATATTTTAACCTTAGAAGGGATAACGATCTCTTTCAGAGCCTTACACCAAGAAAAAGCATAAGTTTCAATTACTTCAACTGTTTCTGGGATTTTTACAGAAAGAAGATCATTTGAATAGAAGAATGCATACATTCCAATACCTGTAACAGTATATTCCGCACCTTCTACTGTTATTTTTTCAGGTATAACGACATCTCCAATATACTTATAAGTATAACTCTCGTCCTGTACTAATGTGGCAGTCATGTCCTGTTTGTTAAGGGTGAAGCACATATTGTCAACAACAACATCATAGGCATTTACGGCAATGGCCATGATAAATAATGCAAATAAAGTAAATAATTTTTTCATAACGTATGAGTTTTGATGATTAATTACTAACTATTGCGAATATAATCATTTTTTTTCATTATATTCAAGATTCTACAACCATAATTTAAGTATTTTCTTTAAAAAAGTAATATATTGTTACAAATAACCCTTATTTGCTTACAATTACATATATTTATAAACGCATATTATTTGAAAAGGTGTAAAAAGAGCGTTAAAATAAACAAAAGTGAATACTATATGAAAGAACATATAATGTAAGGAATAAATAAACAAACATACCCCCTAAAGTTGTTTTTAACTTTAAGGGGTAGTTTACAGTGATTTATTAATTTAAAATACAATGTTTATTTATCTGGATGTATAACTTTTATATATCCTCCATTCGGACGTTTTGTAAGAAGAACGCTTTCCTTATAATGTTTCATACAATACTTTATTGCTTCATTTTCGTTTTTGGCATATATAATATCCATCGTACCGTTATCTCTCGTCACATAATATTTTTTGCCATCACCAGGAATTACTTTCACAACGTTCGGTGTATGTGATGTTGTAGGCTTGGCTTTTTTCTTAAGTGTTACGAAGATTGTATTCTTTTGTTTGTCTACGGTCACAGACTCTATTCCCTCACTTTTAATATCGTTAATCGACATAATTTCTTTTCCATCTGCAATGATTGTAGGGCTTTCCAAGCTCTTACCGTTATTTTTAACCGAAACCTTGTCTCCGTCATTGTCATAGATTTCTATTACGTCTGAACCTTCTTTTGAAGTAATTGATGTTGAGGTTGCAACTGTTCCGTCATGATTATCTTTTTCGGTACGGGTAATTGTAAGAACTTTGTCGCCACTTGTGCTTACAGAACTACTGTACGAAGTATCTGACGTCTTTTTTATCTTTGTCGGAGTTCCTTTAGTAGCAGGGAATTTGTGTTTCATCTCAAAGACCATGTCACCGGCAGCCTTCATGTTTACTGTTCTGTAGCCTGCATAACTTGCAGATATTATATCTGTACTTTTAGCCTTTAACGTAAACTTTCCATTACGGTCGGTAACTGCTCTATTTTTACCGTTCACGACTTTTACCACTGCACCAATTACGGGTTTTCCCTCATTATCTTTCACAATACCATTTACGATTATGTCTTTTACGTCATTCTTTTTTGTAGTAATCTCAAGAACTTTGTCGTAATCACCATAAACGGCAGCATCTTCGTTCGTTAAGACAATAATTCCTGCAATATCGTCATTGTTAAGATTGTCGACAGACTGCATCTTCTTACCATCTACTACGTAAAGAACTTTTGTAGGGACTTTCTTGTCGATTTCAACAGATTTTTCACTACCTTTGTCCACAGCATAAACATAATTTGTTTCTGCGAACGCCATGACTCCGACACAGAGTAACGGCAACATAAGCAGAGCCTTGGCTCTTGCTAACTTACTTGATTTTTCATTTAACATCATAGTAATTCTGATTTTAAGTTTATTATGATTGAAGCTGTTGGCAACAGAATAGCGGCTCGCGCCAACAGCTTTTTTAATTAGTAACAACTGATATTCTTTGGCATCGGCGCCGGTGCTCAGCACATAACTGTCAGCTTCAAACTCATGAATATTCTTAAGTTCGGCGCGAAGCATCCACATAAACGGATTGAACCACTGCATTGATCCGAGAACGTCAAGTAACAGAAGGTCTATCGTGTGGTGCATACGTATGTGTCCCTGTTCGTGCAACATTATCATTCTGCGTGCGTCATCATCCTCATATTTAGAAATAACAATGTATTTCAGCCAGCTGAAAGCACCAATGTTAGAGTCTGTTGTAACCAGCACGCTGCCATCCTTCAGTTTTGTTCTCTTACCGTTCTTTACAATTTTGAAAATATGAAGAACAGATACAGAAAGGCGTAAGAGCATGGCAATTATTCCAACTATATAGATAATGCCCAGAAAATGTTCAATAATCATGTCATTGACAAGAGGTTCGTTAGTAACCGCACTGGCATCGGTAACTACTATTTCATCTGATGCGACGGCAAGAGGAACCTCTTTAGTGATGGTAACCACAAGCAGAGGCAGCAAGAAAGAAGCTGCAATGCCAAGTAACAGCATTATTCTGTTGATGCGGTGAAACGTCTCTCTGGATAATAAGAGTTTATAGAATACAAAGAACACTCCTGTACAGGCACTTGCCTTGAGAGCATATATAAATAAATCGTACATCATATTATTTCTGATTTTCTATGCGACTTATCAGTTCACGCAGTTCGTCTACGGATATTTTATCTTCTTCTACAAGAGCTGAGACAGCACTCACGTATGAGTTCTTGAAACAGTGACTTATAACATCACTCAGACTGTTCTTGGAATATTGTTTTTCGTCTATGACTGCATAGTAGCGGTGTGTGTTTCCTATCTTTTCGTGAGAGACATAACCTTTATCTTCAAGCAGATGAACAAATGTAGAAACTGTATTGAAGTGGGGGCGTGGCTCTGGATATAATTCTACGATCTCGCGGACAAACATTGCGCCATGCTTCCAAAACAATTTCATAAGTTCTTCTTCTTTCTGTGTTAGTTTTTCCATAACTAAAAGTTTTAATTATTCTATTTGCAAATATAATGATTTGTACGATACGTGCAACTAAAAAAGTTAGTTATTTTAGAAATAAGACAAAAAATTATATGTAAATATTGAAAAAATGGGCCGTTTCATTACTTACACATTATTAATATAGAGTGATAAAATATAAAGAAATACAATCTGCTGTTTAATTATTGTTTTTCATGTTTCTTGCCCTTACCATGTGAATACGTAAGTCATCTTCCGTAACTCTTCCATTTGCAATAAGGGTTGAGACCACACGGTTGGGCGAATTGCTAAAATAATCTTTTATCAGAGTATTAAGCTTGTCTGTACAATATTCGTCCTCGCTTACCACTGCATAATATCTGTATGACATACCGACAACCTCATGACTTACGTAACCTTTGCTCTCCAACGCACGCACAAAGGTAGAAACAGTATTGAAGTGTGGTCTGGGTGTAGGGTAGAGTAAACGTATTTCATTGACAAACAGTTTTCCTCGTTCCCAAAACATCCTAAGAACTTCTTCTTCCTTAGGTGTCAAAATAAGCATTCCCATAATTGTATCTCTATATTGCAAATATAACAAATTTAATTATTGTTATATTTATAAAGATACATTTGTATAGTTAAATAACATTTATTATAACATTAATTAACTCATAACACCATGTTTCTTACACTTTAACAGATAAAAACAATAAAAATGCCGTACAAGCAAATTATCATGTACGGCATTTTAAATATTAGTGAAATCGTGTTATTATCTTCTTGACAGGTCGTCGTGCGAACTCTGAAGAATAGCCTCTCCAAGTTTCTTACGACGTTCATTGGCTGAAGGTTTGTCGATTACCACCTGATTAGAGTTGTTGTCAACCATTGTCACTCCGGTGCTGTCAATGAAAGCGAAGCCATTGTTGTAAGTGTAATAGGCAAACGGATAAGTATATTCCTCACCTGTTACGTTACGGCTGAAATTAAACTCGTCGTGACTGATTCCAAGCTGTCCCAAAAGTGTTGCTGCAAGGTCGGTCTGACTCATCAGTGTATTTATCTCCATAGGTTCCTTTATAGCACCGCCAAGCCATAACATCGGAATGTGATGGATGCGGGGAGCATGTACGAGACCCTCGCGCGGATAATAGAAACCATGGTCGGGAAGACATATTACAAGCATATTTTCCCATTCGGGCAGTTTCTTCAGTCGTTCAATGAACTTACCGAGATGATAGTCGGTAAATGCAAATGAATTCTTTATCTTATCAGTAAACTTGTCAAACGGAACATCAAACGGATCGTGACTGCTCAGTGTAAGGAATGTTGTAAACCAGGGACCGTCCTTACGGTTCTTTATGTCATTATAAAGCCATTCGAAAGTAATATCATCATTAACACCCCACACATTCTTCAGGTCTGTAAGGTTAAAGTCTACATCGGCAGTAAGTCTCTGATAACCGCTGCCTAATAGATAGCTCTTCATATTTGTGAAGTTGATGTCTCCACCATATAAGAAGTCTGTCTTATAACCCTCCTTAACCAGTTTGCCGGCAATTGCAGGCAGTGTACGGCTCTTGGCCGGAATTTTCATTACCGAATGTTTCGGGAAACTCTGATAACCGCTGAGTGCACATATAGTTCCACGGTCGGTACGATAACTGTTGGCATAACAGTTGGTAAAGAAAATACCTTCTTTTGACAGACGATTGATGTTAGGACTTACATCTTTCTCACCACCCAACGGATCGACGAACACACCGCCAAATCCCTCCATAAGTACAATAAGGATGTTTGGGCGTTTGTTTTTAAGCAGTTCTGTAACATTCTTACCCTTAGTGGGATACAGACCATCAAACAGTTCCTTACGTTCTTTTTCCTCAAAGAAATTGAATTCGTCGTCATAATTGGTTGTCTTTCCCATTGAGTAAAGCATACTGAATCCGGGATTTACGGCTGAGTGATTTAAGAACTCATCATTACAGAAATAAGCCTGACCGATGTTTGATGTTGATTCTGTTACGCCACCGCGAATAATAATGAAAAGAATTCCGCCAAAGAGAATGCCGAGAATGCATGTTTTCTTACGTTTCTTTTCTGCCTCAAGCATCTTAGGAGTAACTCTGTAGAGAATGTATGTCAGAGCTGCTGCTATAAGGAGTGTTATTATCGTACGAATGGCAATGAACCATCCCGATACGCTTGCAAATGCATTCTTAGGAGAGTCTAAGAACTGGAATATCGTGGCATCGAGCTTGAATCCCCAGAAGGGGTAGAGCGATGCATCAACAACGCATACTGTTGATATGAAGAGTGCAACGATAACGTACCACCATGTGAGGCACATTCTTACAGGTGTACGCTTGAGCCATATACTTACCATGATGAGAAGCCAGGGCAGTGCTACCATATAGCCTGCTGTGGCGGCATCAAGTGTAAAACCGTGAATTATCACTCTTATGTAGTCGTAAAAGGCAACGTCTCTTGATATAGAGTCGTTGTATAGCATGAATAAAGGTTTTTGGATTAAGAAGGCCGCTAACACAACGGCATAGATTTTTAAAAGAAAAAGTATTCTTTTCATTGTTCTTTGTTTATATAAGCTACCAGCTGTCAATTTTTAGGTTATAAGTTTTAAGTTGTCAGTTATCAGTATTTAAGTTTTATTTTTCAACTTGAGTTGTTTCCGTATGAATTGTAATTATCGTTTTATGTTTTTAAGCATAAATTGCCAGTCACAGACAATTAGTCCTGTATTTCAATTATATCACTTTCAGCAGAGAGATAACTGTTTGGGAAAATTGCACGTGCTTCTTCTAACAATAGTGATTCGTTTTCGTAACGTGCGGAGTAATGACCTAAGAGAAGCATCTTCGCATTGGCATCTCTCGCTACTGTGGCTGCCTGAGCAGCGGTACTGTGATAATACATTTCTGCTCTTGCAACGTTTTCACTATTATATGTCGATTCGTGATAGAGAACATTTACATCTTTTACTAACTCATGGAGTGTGGGGATGTAACGGGTGTCAGAGCAGTAAGCATATTTTCTTACAGCTTCGGCATTCTCTGTAAGACGTTCATTGGGGATTATCTCTCCGGATGGTAATGTCCATGAAGCTCCGTTCTTAATATTGTTAATCTGTGATAACGGAATCTCATAGAAATCTATCATGTCTCTGCGTATATGCGGCAGTGTTGGTTTCTCGCTAAATAAATATCCGCAGCATGGAATACGGTGCTGCAATGGAATTGTAGTTACCGTAAGACTGCGATCTTCGTAAACGACATAAGAACGGGTTGTATCTATGACATGAAACGGGACTTCGTATGTGAGGTGAGGACAGAATATTCTAATCTGCTCCTCAAGCATAGGCTGAAGTTCTGCCGGAGCGTAAACATGAAGGGGGGCAGTACGACCAAGCATACCGAATGTAGAAATCATTCCGATTAGACCAAAACAATGGTCGCCATGAATGTGCGAGATAAATACGGCAGATAGTTTTGAGAACTTAATATGTGATTTGCGAAGCTGTATCTGGGTACCTTCGCCACAGTCTATCATGAACATTTTGCCTCTGATCTCTACTACTTGCGATGAATTATAATGACGCAAGGTAGGCAGGGCACTTCCACAACCTAATATATTGATTCTGAATGGTTCCACGCAGACTGATAAATTAATTCTTTAAACGTGTAAAGGCAAATATTCCTTCATTATTTTCAAGCATCAGCGAGTCTGGACCGAGCTCGTATACAGAGAATGTATCAGGAGCCAAGATAAGACGTCCGTTGAATATTTCCCAACTGATATACTTGTTAGTTTCGGTGACTGTGGACTTAACTAATCCGCCTTCCTGAATCTCGAAATTCTTGTCAATACTTGACCATCTGCCAAGCAGAGTAGTGAGGTTAATTATGTTGTCAGCAATAAGATCATCACCCGACTTGTGACCTATTACAGCCATTCGGTCGCCACACATCATACCACCCTTAACAGGAGAGAAGATGCTGTCGCCCTGTATTATGTATCTAAGAGTGTCATTGTCGGCAGTAGCCAGTTCAAGGCAGTTCATCGTAGTGCCGTCAGAACAAATACCATAAACTGTAGTGTCGGCAACAGTAACAGAAACAGTGTCCTTAACTTCGGCAGTGTCCTTCCCCGTCTTTTCACCGCACGATGCGAAAGAGAGCACGGCAGCAGCAACAAATAAAAATGCTAATTTCTTCATTCCTTCTCAAGTTTTTTAGCTTCGTTCCACAGAGCATCCATTTCTTCAAGCGACATTTCGGTAAGGTCTTTACCGGCATCAATAGAATGTTCCTCTATATAGTTGAAACGATTTATGAATTTTTTGTTAGTACGTTCAAGGGCATTGTCAGGATTAAGATGATACAGACGTGCTGCATTGATTACGCTGAAAAGGAAATCACCTAATTCGTCTGTGCTTTTTTCTTTATCCTCTTTGGCAAGTTCTGCCTCAAGTTCTGCAAGTTCCTCATGAACTTTCTTCCATACATCCTCGCGTTTCTGCCAGTCGAAACCTACGTTACGAGCCTTGTCCTGAATGCGATAAGCCTTAATCAGAGTAGGTAAAGACTCAGGTACACCAGAGAGAACACGTTTCTTCTTACCTTTACGCTCCTCAAGTTTAAGCTGCTCCCAGTTCTGAAGAACCGTCTCAACATCATCAGCCTTAACATTACCGTAGATGTGAGGATGGCGGAATATCAATTTATCAGCCTCGCGATTACATACGTCGGCGATATCAAACTTACCCTTTTCACTACCGATGAGGGCATAAAACATCATGTGCATCAGCACATCACCTGTCTCTTCGCAGATATTATCATTGTCCTCTGCCATAAGGGCATCACACAGTTCGTAAGTCTCTTCTATTGTGTTAGGTCGCAGACTTTCATTTGTCTGTTTTTTATCCCAAGGACATTTAACTCTCAACGTATCCAAAACATCCAACAGACGTCCGAAAGCCTCTAATTTCTCTTCTCTGCTATGCATAATATTGTATTTTATTATGCAAATGTAGACATTTTTGGCGGAATTGTGTATATTTGCATCGAAAAATAAGACAATAAAAGGATTTGAACCGCTAAAGGCGGATGCAAAAAAACGAATTATAACAACACACAATGGAATTAGCAACAAAATACGATCCACACGACGTTGAGTCGAAGTGGTATCAATATTGGCTTGACAACAAACTCTTTAGTTCTAAACCCGATTCTCGTGCACCTTACACGGTGGTTATTCCGCCGCCAAACGTAACAGGTGTACTTCACATGGGACATATGCTCAACAATACTATCCAGGACATCTTAGTCAGACGCGCACGCATGGAAGGTAAAAATGCCTGCTGGGTGCCTGGTACAGACCATGCTTCTATTGCTACTGAAGCTAAAGTTGTGGCACGTCTCGCCGAACAGGGTATAAAGAAGACAGACCTTACACGCGACGAATTCCTTAAGCATGCATGGGACTGGACTCACGAACACGGGGGCATCATTCTCAAGCAGTTGCGTAAGTTGGGTGCAAGCTGCGACTGGGATCGTACTGCATTCACAATGGACGAGGAACGTTCTAAGGGTGTAATCAAAGTGTTCTGCGATCTTTACGACAATGGACTCATTTACCGCGGTGCACGTATGGTGAACTGGGATCCTAAGGCACAGACAGCTCTCTCTGACGAGGAAGTTATCTATAAGGAAGAACATTCTAAACTTTACTACCTGAGATATAAGGTTGCAGGCGGCAATGGTGAATATGCAGTTGTTGCTACAACACGTCCTGAAACTATCATGGGCGATACTGCAATGTGTATCAATCCTAAGGATCCGAAGAACACCTGGCTCAAGGGCAAGCATGTTATCGTTCCTATGGTTGGTCGTGAAATTCCTGTAATCGAGGACGAATATGTAGATATAGAATTTGGTACTGGATGTCTGAAGGTTACACCTGCACACGACATTAACGACCATGCCCTGGGTATTAAGCACAACCTCGAAACTATCGACATCTTTAACGATAACGGTACAATCTCTGAGGCTGCCGGAATGTACGTAGGCATGGACCGTATGGATGTCCGCAAACAGATTATCGAAGATCTCAAGAAAGCTGACTTAGTAGAAAAGATTGAAGACTATGACAACAAGGTAGGATTCTCAGAACGTACTAAGGTGCCCATCGAACCGAAACTCTCTACACAGTGGTTCATCAAGATGCAGCACTTTGCAGACATCGCACTCGCTCCTGTAATGGACGATGACATTAAGTTCTATCCTGCAAAATATAAGAATACATACCGCCACTGGCTTGAAAACATTAAAGACTGGTGTATCAGTCGTCAGCTCTGGTGGGGTCATCGTATCCCGGCTTACTATCTTCCCGACAACGGCGGATGTGTAGTGGCAGAAACACCTGAAAAGGCTCTTGAAAAGGCAATTGCACTTTCTGGTAACAAGAACCTTAAGGTAGAAGACCTGAAGCAGGACGAGGATTGTCTTGACACATGGTTCTCTTCATGGCTGTGGCCTATGTCTGTATTCGGAGGCATTAACAATCCAGACAATGAAGAAATAAAATACTATTATCCTTCAAGCGACCTTGTAACTGGTCCGGATATCATTTTCTTCTGGGTCGCACGAATGATTATGGCAGGTTACGAATATCGCGGACAGATGCCTTTCAAGAATGTATATTTCACAGGTATCGTACGTGATAACCTCGGACGTAAGATGAGTAAGAGTCTCGGAAACTCTCCCGACCCTCTGCTGCTCATCGACAAATATGGTGCCGATGGCGTTCGTATGGGTATGATGCTCTGCGCACCTGCTGGTAATGACATTCTCTTCGACGAGACTCTATGCGAACAGGGACGTAACTTCAACAATAAAATATGGAATGCTTTCCGTCTGGTTTCAGGATGGGAGACATGCGATGCAGAAATGCCCGCAGAAAACAAGATTGCAATCGACTGGTTTGCAGCTAAACTCCGTATCGTAAACGAAGAAATAGCCGACCTGTTCTCTAAATATCGTATATCAGAGGCTCTGATGGCTGTATACCGCCTGTTCCGTGACGAGTTCTCAGCATGGTATCTCGAAATGGTTAAGCCCGCATACGGCTGTCCTATCGACAAGGCTACTTACGATGCTACTCTCAAATTCTTTGAGACACTTCTCGAACTGCTCCATCCGTTTATGCCGTTCATTACTGAAGAGCTGTGGCAGCACATCTACGACCGTAAGGATGGCGAGAGCATCATGACAACAACTCCTCAGATTGCAACAGCAACAGATGCTGACAAGAAACTTGATAAGGATATTGACAATGTGAAGGAGATCATCTCAGGTGTCCGTATGGTACGTAATCAGAAGAACATCGCACAGAAAGAGAAACTCGAACTTATTGCACTTTCACAGAATAATTATGCAGCTTACGACTGTGTTACAGTTAAGATGGCTGGTCTGGAAAAGATAACCGTTTCTGCTGACAAACCAGGTGATGCATCTGCATTCATGATTGGTACAGACGAATATGCAGTGCCTGTTGGTAACCTCATTGACGTAGAGGCAGAAATCAAGAAACAGGAAGCCCAGCTTGAACACTTAGAAGGATTCCTGATTGGTATCCGTAAAAAACTTTCTAACGAGAAGTTCGTTGCACATGCACCAGAGGCTGTAGTTGCGATGGAACGTAAGAAGGAGAGCGATTCTCTTGAGAAGATTGCAGCACTCAAGGAGTCTCTTGCAGCTCTTAGAAATAAATAATAACATCCTATATCGGGACGGAAGTATAAGAAAGTATTTCCGTCCCTTTTTATTTTTTATCTGTTTATTATGAAGAAACTATTATTATTCCTACCTTTTGTCATTTTATTTTTATCGTGCAGTGATGACGATGATGTTGATACGGGTTCGGTTCAAGGTTCAGTAATTGAAAAGATTGATGGTAAAATACAACCTCTATCTTCAGTACTTGTAAGTATTGATGGTGTAGGAAGTGTTAAAACAGATAATTATGGTCATTATATGTTTAATGACATCGAAGTTGGTCATTATCAGTTAAACTTCAGCAAAATAGGGTACACAACGATGACTGGTCAGGTAGATGTCACGGCCGGCAAGACAGCATTTTATGACGTAGAACTTGAAAGCGAGAAAAACAGTCTGATAGACATATCGCCTGCATCTCTTAATTTCAGTACAGACCATACTGAACTTTCGGTTACGATAAATAACAAGTCCGACCAGAATGTTGCATGGAATGTTGATTTAGACATAAATAAAAGTTGGATTTTTGCATCACCAGAATCAGGCAACCTTGATGCGAATAAATTGCAGACAATTGTCTTTTCCGTAAACCGTGACAATTTAACAGAAGACAAATCTGTTGTATTAAACATAAATGTAGCGGGCAGAGTATTTCCGCTTGCTGTAGACTGTAAAAAAGGAAACGGATACGAACCTGTCCCTCTGAATAAGCAGACACTGATAGTATTCTTCCCACATACAGGTAATCTTTACAGCTATCTCAGCAACAATATTCGTGACATGGAACAGGCTATGCTGCGTACTGATAATAATCCAAATGTCATAGTGTATATGAACTATGGAACGAACAGGGACAAAGCATGTATTTACAAAATAACTCGTAATGGTGATGTCTGTGAGCATGATACACTGCGAAAATACACGGAAAATCCATATCTTACACCCGAACGCATGACTTCTTTATTTAAGGAAATCAAACAGCTTACTAACGGAACAACAGAATATAAGATGGTGATAGGCTGTCACGGCATGGGATGGATATATTCTGATGATTACAATAACCTTATCAGGGCATATCCGAACATGGCATACAATTATGACTCGGTAGAGAATCCTATTACTCGATGGATGGGTAGCAGTAGTGCTAAGATAGACATCAATAAATTTGCAGAAGCTCTTTACGAGGCTTCAATTCACCCTAAAATGATGTTATTCGACGTTTGTTACATGTCTAATATAGAATCTCTATACGAACTTCGTAATACCGCAGACTACATTGTTGCTTCGTCTATAGAAATAATGGGAAAGGGTATGCCGTATCTTGATATATGGAATGATATCATTGCTCCAACAACAAAATCATCGCTTAATACTTTATGTAAGAATGTTTATGATTCATATAACAGAAGTAGCCAGCCATATATTGCAATTTCGGCTATTGACTGTAGCAGACTGGAAAATCTGGCATTGGCTGTAAAAGACATTAATAGTAAGTACGTCTTCCAAGAAGAGAAAAAATATCAATTACAGATACTTGATGGATATGAGCCTCCTTTGTTTTATGACATGGGACGTTATGTGGAATTGCAGTGCAGCGACATGAATCTATATGAACGTTACCGTCAGATTGAATCTGAGGTCGTTTCAAGTCATTATTATACGGCAGAATATTTCACAAGTCTTCCCGAAGGACATTATGGTACACACGAAATACGCTATAGTAGCGGAATTACGACATCTGCACCTTCTGTCAATAAATTTGCAACAGCAGGCTGGAACAAGACATCATGGTATAAAGCAACTCACTGATTATGAAAAGTAAAAAGACATTGATAAAACATGCTGCGGCTATAATTTTAGCTGTGGTTCTCTTTGCTATCATTGGTGGTAGTTTTTATCTTGTGGACTTCGCATTAATTAACGAAGAAGGAAAAGACATGAAGGCGTCAGAAAAACGTCTTGCAGAACGCTATCCTAATGTTAAGCAGTGGTGTGACAGTATGCGTCATGTCAAGGCGATGCGTGATACATTTATTATTGATAACGATGGTAACAGACTGCATGCCCTTTATGCGGCATCTTCTGATACAACTAAGAATACGGCGCTGATAATTCATGGTTATGGCTGCAATAGTATACAATATATGTATTTAGGCTATATGTTCCATCATGACCTGGGTTATAACATTTTCATGCCTGATTTATATTCGCACGGTCTTAGTGATGGAGGAAACATTCAAATGGGATTAAAGGATGCTGATGATGTAATGTTATGGACGGACGTTGCTAATAATGTATTCGGAGGAAATACCGACATGGTAGTACATGGCACATCTATGGGTGCTGCCACGGCAATGATTCTTTCTGGAGAAGAAAATAAGTCTTTTATTAAATGTTATATTGAAGACAGCGGATACACAAGCGCATGGGATGAATTTAAATTTCAGCTTAACGACATGTTCTCACTGCCATCATTCCCATTACTTAATGTAGCTTCTACTCTTACAAATCTGCGTTTTGGTTGGAAATTCTCTGAGGCGTCACCACTTGAATATGTAGCAAAATGTAAAAAGCCTATGTTCTTTATTCATAGTGATAACGACACCTTTGTACCTTCATGGATGTTAGATCCACTATATAAGGCAAAGAAAGGCGTCAAGGAATTATGGATACCCGCTGGAAGTCCGCATGCTCTTGCATATTATGATTATCCTGAAGAATATACTAAACGTGTAAAAACATTCCTGTTAAAATATAACAGATAAAAACTTATGCATTAAAGTCCCTGACATCATATATACAGTCTTTAAAATTATGTATTATGAATGAGGCTTTTCATATTGACAAGACTAATCAACTTGGTTGTATATAACTCCTGATAGTTAGAATAGATATAACGCGCAGCATACTTAAATGAAGTAATGCTACGCGTTATTTTTTACATTCTTTAAAATCCATTTTCACCTAAAATTA
Organism: Prevotella sp.; assembly: GCA_020026195.1. Lineage (GTDB taxonomy): Bacteria > Bacteroidota > Bacteroidia > Bacteroidales > Bacteroidaceae > Prevotella. Next base: position 1,855 of record JAHHQW010000050.1, on the reverse strand, counting down.
CAAATTATAAAGTATCAATTATTATAAGATGTAATAACATATAGCCTAAAATTTTATTAATTTGTAAACAAAGTCGTAATTCTTTGATATAATATCAAAGAAAATGAAATTAAACAATGTTTTACCTTGACACGATAGACATTTTTGATTAATTTACCCGTAAATTTAATAATGACCAATATTATAATTTTTTAAAACCTTTAGTATCATGAAAAAATTATTTACTCTATTATTAACAGCTTTGTTATCATTAACAACAGTAAATGCGCAACCAGAATCTAAGGTTGGAATGTCAGAACCTAATTTAGTTCAGGAATTTCTTAATAATTATGTGATAACTCTCGGAGTAAGTGCCGACGGACAATATATTTACGGTTCTGTCGGTGGTGATGTTCAAGCTGGTATTTACAATATCAAGACGAATGACCCGATGATTATTTTAGATCCAGAACTGAATACATCATCACTGGGAGTTAATATTGCCGGAATTACATACGACGGTATAGCTTTCGTTTCAGAAAACAACATCTCTTATTTGTATAATATCAAAGATAATACAAGAACTGACCTTATATCACCATCACCAGAAATAGGAATGGATATATGGGATGTAAGTTCAGATGGTAAAATCTTTGCTGGAAACATTACAAATGTAGATGGATTCCATTGCGAACCTATATATGGTGTAAAACAGGAAGATGGTACATATAAGATGAATAAACTTAATTATGATTCTAATGATGCCATGGGATGTATTGCTCAGTTTACACAGGCACGTTTCGTTTCTGAAGATGGGAAGTACGTAATGGGGCTTCAGGTCGACTCAAGAGGAATGGCTCCACGTATGGTGGTATGGGTTCTTCAGGAAGACGGAACATATAAGTTTACAACACCTCTTGATGCTGTAATCTACGATTTAAGTTGTAAACAGCCTGGAGAAGTTCCAGATTATTACGATTATGTAACAGCCGACCCTGACACTGAACCGGAATTATGGCAGCAGCAGCGAGATGTATTCCAAAAAGCATTCAATGACTTTGAAGTAAACTATGGTAATTTCACAAGACATTCTTCTCTCAAAGCTTTTATGATGAACAGAGCCATAAGAGACAGCAAGATTTATACAGGTATTGAAGAGATGATTGCCACAGAGGGGTCTGATATATACGATGCCGTTGTAACGCATCCCATCATTTATGATTGCGAAAAAGATATAGTTACATATGATAAAGAAAATGTAGGTACAGCATTTGAGCAGCTTCCAGGCGGAGGTTACATCTCTTTTGATGACTCTTCACAATTGTTCTATAAAACAAGCGTTACTAAGAAAGATGGAACAAGAATGGAATTCACAAAATGGTTGTTAGAGTTTACAGGAATAGACCTTTACGATTATTTCCATTATGTTGTATTTAATCCGTTGACAGGTGGCTCACTTGATGACGTTTATGCCGGACTTCCTTATTTTAGTCATGACGGTAAGACTTTGGTTCTATACGGAACTAATGCCGACTATAATTTCGCAACAAACGTATTGACTTTCGATAGAGACGTATTTGACGAGGTTTCAACAGGTATAAATGATGTAAAAGTCCTCTGTTCTATTACATATTCAGACAATATAATCACTCTGAATGATGGTAAATGTGGAACAGTTGAATTGTACGGACTTAACGGTGTAAAACAGGGAGCATATAGAATTAATGGTTCTCTAAATCTTAAATCACTTGTTGCTGCAGGTTCATACATAGCAAAGGTTACAACTAATGACAATGTAACATCAACTATTAAGGTTATTGTTAAGTAGTCGTCCCTTAAAAATATATTTATCTATTGATGTTCAGTAATTTAGTCT
>JAHHQW010000005.1 GCA_020026195.1 Prevotella sp. | reverse complement strand
CACTGGTCTCCAAAACCAGGTGTCGGGAGTTCGAGCCTCTCTTCCCGTGCTAAATTAGAATAGTATGTTTAACAAAATAGTAAATTACATCAAAGTTTGTTATAACGAACTTGCGCATAAAACCACATGGCCAACACGCAAAGATTTGACACATAACGCAATGATTGTATTATCTGCTTCCCTTGTCATTGCTTTGGTGGTTTTCTTTATGGATAGTGTGTTTGCTTTTGTTATGAATGCAATATATCCTGCTTAAAAGTCAAGAAAAATGTCAGGTACAAAGAAAAGATGGTATGTGCTTAGTGCAATGAGCGGTAAGGAGGCTAAGGTAAAAGAGTATATCGAGGCTGAAATCCGTCATGATAAAAAATTAGCATCTTGTATTTCGCAAGTATTAATTCCGATGGAAAAGCATGCAACTCTCAGAAACGGAAAACGTGTTGTAAGAGAGATGGTTGCTCTTCCTGGTTATGTGTTGATACAGGCGGACTTGAAAGGTGACTTGATTTACACTTTACGCAGCATGCCTAATGTAATGGGATTTTTAGGAGGTGAGACACCTTCGCCTATTAGACAGTCGGAAGTTGACCGTATGCTTGGAACTGCTGATGAAACAGAACTCAATGAAACAATTGAGATTCCGTATGCACAGGGAGAAGTTGTTAAGGTTACCGATGGTCCTTTCTCAGGTTTTGACGGAGTGATAGAGGATGTAAATACATCGCAGCACAAGTTGAGAGTTATGGTTAAGATATTTGGCCGTAAAACTCCTCTTGAACTTAGTTTTACGCAAGTAACCAAAGAAGCATAGATTTTTGTTACGGATTCTATGATTCTTACTAATAATTAAAATTAAAAGAAATGGCTAAAGAAGTTGCTGGATTAATCAAATTACAGATTAAAGGTGGCGCAGCAAATCCCTCACCTCCAGTAGGACCTGCATTGGGTTCTAAGGGAATCAATATCATGGGATTTTGCAAAGAATTCAATGCTAGAACTCAGGATAAAGCTGGTAAGATTCTGCCAGTTATTATTACCTACTATGCAGACAAGTCATTTAGCTTCGTAATCAAAACACCTCCTGCAGCAGTGCAGTTGCGTGAAATTGCGAAGGTAAAGAGTGGATCAGCAGAACCTAACCGTAAAAAGGTTGCTTCTGTTACATGGGATCAGATCAGAACAATTGCTGAAGACAAGATGGCTGATTTGAACTGTTTCACTATCGAAGCTGCTATGAAACTTGTAGCAGGTACTGCAAGAAGTATGGGTATAGCTGTAAAAGGGGACTTCCCTGGTAAATAATTTAAACTTCAATTACAAAAATGAGTAAACTGACAAAAAATCAAAAATCAGTAGCTGATAAAGTTGAAGCAGGGAAAGCATACTCTTTGAAAGAAGCTTCAGAGTTGGTAAAGGAAATTACTACTACTAAGTTTGATGCTTCTTTGGATATAGATGTACGTTTAGGAGTTGATCCTAGAAAAGCAAACCAGATGGTACGTGGTGTCGTTAGTCTTCCTAACGGTACTGGTAAGGTAACCAGAGTTCTTTGCTTGTGTACACCTGATGCTGAAGCTGCTGCTAAAGAAGCTGGAGCTGATTACGTTGGTCTTGACGAGTATATCGAAAAGATCAAAGGTGGATGGACTGATGTTGATGTCATCATCACAATGCCGTCTTGCATGGGTAAAGTAGGTCCTTTAGGTCGTGTACTCGGTCCTCGTGGACTCATGCCTAACCCTAAGAGTGGTACTGTAACTATGGACGTTGCTACTGCAGTTAAAGAAGTAAAGATGGGTAAGATTGATTTCAAGGTTGATAAGGCTGGTATTATCCACTCTTCAATCGGTAAGATTTCTTTCACATCTGAGCAGATTTATCAGAATGCAAAAGAGTTTATTGCAACAATCATTAAGCTCAAGCCTTCTGCTGCAAAAGGTACATATATTAAGAGTATCTTTATCTCAAGTACTATGAGTAAGGGTATCAAAATTGATCCTAAATCAGTTGAAAAACTTTAAAAGTTTAGTAAAATGAGAAGAGAAATAAAAGATACTATAATAGTTGAACTCGGCGAGAAGTTGAAGGAATATCCTCACTTGTATCTTGTAGATATAGCAGGATTGAATGCTGAGGAAACAAGTAAACTTCGTCGTAAGTGCTTTAAGAGTGATATCAAGTTAGTCGTTGTGAAGAATAGCCTTCTTCGCAAAGCTTTTGAAAATGCGGATACGGAATTTGAGCCTATCTATGACTGTCTCAAGGGTACGACAGCTGTAATGTTCTGTAACAAGGCAAACACTCCTGCTAAATTGCTGCAGGATAAAGATGTACAGAAGAGAGGTGTTCCTTCTCTGAAGGCAGCTTATGCTGAACAGAGCTTTTACATTGGAGCTGACAAACTTGCTGAACTTGCTTCACTTAAGGGTAAAGAAGAAGTCATTGCAGACATCATTACATTGTTGCAGTCTCCTGCAAAGAATGTTATTTCTGCATTGCAGTCAGGCGCAGGCACCATCCATGGTGTGCTGAAGACTTTAGGCGAGCGTCCTGAATAAATCAAAGTCACTATAAAATTAATTTAAGAATTAAATAAAATAGAATAAAATGGCAGATATCAAAGCTATTGCTGAAGAATTGGTAAATTTGACAGTAAAAGAAGTTAATGAGTTAGCAAACGTCCTGAAGGATGAGTACGGAATCGAACCCGCTGCAGCAGCTGTTGCTGTAGCTGCAGCACCCGGTGCAGCAGCTGAAGAAGCTGAAGAAAAGACAGAATTCAATGTAGTTCTCGTTGAAGCTGGTGCTAACAAGCTTAAGGTTGTTAAGGCTGTTAAGGAAGCTTGTGGACTCGGACTTAAGGAAGCTAAGGACCTCGTAGACGGTGCTCCTTCTACATTGAAGGAAGGTATGGCAAAGGCTGAAGCTGAAAACCTGAAGAAGGCTATCGAAGAAGCTGGCGCTAAGGTAGAATTGAAATAATTCAAATATAGAATTTTTAGGAAAGGTTAAGGTTCTTCCGGTAGAAGAATCTTAACCTTTTTGTGTCTTATAATATTTCTTCCTAAGATTTAGTCTTAGGTTATTATATATAAATTTAGGATAATGGCTTCAAAAATTGTTGATAATCGTGTAAACTTTGCGAGTGTGTTGAATCCGCTCCCTTATCCGGATTTTCTCGATGTGCAATTAAAGTCATTTCAGGACTTTTTGCAGTTAGATACACCTCCGGAAGAACGCAAGAATGATGGTCTTTATAAGGTATTTTCTGAAAATTTCCCTATTGTAGACCAGAGAAACAGTTTCGTTCTTGAGTTCTTGGATTACTATATTGACCCTCCTCGTTATTCAATCGACGAATGTCTTGAGAGAGGATTAACTTATAGTGTCCCTTTGAAGGCTAAAATGAAACTCTACTGTACTGATCCTGATCACGAAGATTTCCAGACAATTATACAGGATGTGTTCCTCGGAACAATTCCTTATATGACTGCAAATGGTACTTTCGTTATTAATGGCGCAGAGCGAGTTGTAGTTTCACAGCTGCACAGATCACCTGGTGTTTTCTTCAGCCAGAGTGTTCATGCTAATGGAACAATGCTGTATTCAGCACGTATAATACCTTTTAAAGGCTCATGGATTGAGTTTGCAACAGATATTAATCGTGTTATGTACGCATATATTGACCGTAAGAAGAAGTTACCTGTAACTACTTTGTTACGTGCAATTGGTTTTGAAAAAGATAAGGATATTCTTCAGATATTTGACCTTGCAGAAGAAATCAAGGTTAACAAGAAGAATCTTAAGGCAGTTGTAGGTAGAAAACTTGCAGCAAGAATCCTTAAGAGCTGGTTTGAAGATTTTGTTGATGAGCAGACCGGTGAAGTTGTTTCTATTGAGCGTAACGAAGTTCTTTTGGAGCGTGAAACAGAAATCACAGAGGAGAATATTGCTGATATTCTCGACAGTGGTACTTCAACCATCTTGATTCACAAAGACGAAGAAGCTGCATCAAAGTACGAAATCATCTTCAATACTTTGCAGAAAGACCCCTGTAACTCTGAAAAAGAAGCTGTATATTACATTTACAGACAGTTACGTAATACGGATCCTGCTGATGATGCAAATGCGCGCGAAGTTATCCAGAATCTATTCTTCTCTGACAAGAGATATGATCTTGGAATCGTTGGTAGATACCGTATCAATAAGAAATTAAATCTTTCAAGTGACGTTGATACACGAATTCTGACAAAAGAAGATATTATAGAAATTATAAAATATCTTATACAGCTTGTCAATTCTAATGCGACAGTCGATGATATCGACCACTTGAGCAATCGTCGTGTTCGTACTGTAGGTGAACAGCTGAGCAATCAGTTCGCAATCGGACTCTCAAGAATGAGCCGTACAATTCGTGAAAGAATGAATGTACGCGACAATGAGAATTTTACACCGACAGATCTTATCAATGCTAAGACAATTTCAAGTGTAATCAATTCTTTTTTTGGAACTAACCCGCTGTCTCAGTTTATGGATCAGACCAACCCGCTTGCAGAAGTTACACACAAGCGTCGTCTATCTGCCCTTGGTGTTGGTGGTCTTTCAAGAGAGCGTGCAGGTTTCGAGGTTCGAGACGTTCACTATACACATTATGGTCGTCTGTGTCCTATCGAAAGTCCTGAAGGTCCTAACATCGGACTTATTTCTTCTCTCTGCGTCTATGCAAAGATTAGCGACTTAGGATTTATTGCAACACCTTACCGTAAGGTAGAAAATGGTATTGTAGATACAGATAATGATCATATCAAGTACTACACAGCCGAAGACGAAGAAGACAGCATCATTGCACAGGGTAATGCACCCTTGAATCCTGATGGAAGTTTCGTCAGAGATTATGTTAAGTGTAGAGAGGATGCTGAATTCCCTGTTGTAGATCCCAGTCAGGTAAATCTGATGGATGTGTCTCCACAGCAGATCGCATCTGTATCAGCTTCACTTATTCCTTTCTTGGAACATGATGATGGTCACCGCGCACTTATGGGATGTAACATGATGCGTCAGGCTGTACCTCTGCTCCATAACGATGCACCTATTGTCGGAACAGGACTTGAGAAACAGGTCTGCGAAGACTCTCGTTGTATGATTATGGCAGAAGGTGAAGGTGTAATCGATTATGTTGATGCTACAACAATACGTATACTTTACGATCGTACAGAAGAAGAAGAGTTCGTAAGTTTCGAACCTGCTCTTAAGGAATACAGAATTCCTAAGTTCCGTCGTACAAACCAGAGTATGACAGTCGACCTTCGTCCTATCTGTAGTAAAGGACAGCGCGTTAAGAAGGGCGATATTCTTACAGAAGGATACGCAACAGAAAATGGAGAACTTGCATTAGGTCGTAACCTCCTTGTAGCTTATATGCCGTGGAAGGGTTACAACTATGAGGATGCTATCGTTCTTAGCGAACGAATGGTACGCGAAGATGTACTTACATCTGTACATGTAGATGAATATTCATTGGATGTACGTGAGACAAAGCGTGGTACTGAAGAGTTCACAAGTGATATTCCTAACGTAAGCGAAGAAGCAACAAAGGATCTTGACGATAATGGTATTATCAGAATTGGTGCACGTGTAGAACCGGGTGACATTCTTATTGGTAAGATTTCTCCTAAGGGAGAGAGCGATCCTTCACCTGAGGAGAAATTACTTCGTGCTATTTTCGGAGATAAGGCTGGTGACGTTAAAGACTCTTCTTTGAAGGCAAATCCTTCACTTAAGGGTGTTATCATTGACAAGAAATTGTTCTCAAGAGCTAACAAGACTCGTGAATCTAAGAAAAAGGATAAAGTCCTGCTTGCTAAGTTAGATGAGGAGTATGAAGCAATGAATAACGATTTGAAGGATATTCTCGTTGATAAACTTATGACTCTTATTGAGGATAAGGTTTCAATGGGTGTAAAGGACTATACAGGAGCCGAAATCATTACAAAGGGTTCAAGATTCACATCTCCTTCTCTTAAGATATTGGATTATGATGGAATACAGTCTAACAACTGGACTGATGATGACCATACAAACAAACTGATACAGAAACTTATCATGAACTACATCAAGAAGTATAAACTTCTCGATGCAGAACTCAAGCGCCGTAAGTTTGCCATTACAATTGGTGATGAACTGCCTTCAGGTATTTTACAGATGGCAAAGGTTTATGTTGCCAAGAAACGTAAGATCGGTGTTGGTGATAAACTTGCCGGACGTCATGGTAATAAGGGTATTGTATCAAAAATTGTTCGTCAGGAAGATATGCCGTTCTTGGAGGATGGCCGTCCTGTAGATATCGTCCTTAACCCTCTGGGTGTGCCTTCTCGTATGAACCTCGGACAGATCTTTGAAGCTGTTCTCGGTGCTGCAGGTAAGAAACTTGGAGTTAAGTTTGCAACACCTATTTTTGATGGTGCTAAGCTTGACGATCTGACAGAATGGACAGATAAGGCAGGATTACCTAACTTCTGTTCAACATATCTGTATGATGGTGAAACCGGAAAGCGTTTCGACCAGCCTGCTACAGTTGGTATCACATACTTCTTGAAACTCGGCCACATGGTTGAAGATAAGATTCATGCAAGAAGTATCGGTCCGTACTCGCTTATTACACAGCAGCCGCTTGGTGGTAAGGCTCAGTTTGGTGGTCAGCGTTTTGGTGAAATGGAAGTTTGGGCTCTGGAGGCATTCGGAGCAAGTCACGTTTTACAGGAAATTTTGACTATTAAGTCTGATGATGTTATTGGTCGTTCCAAGGCATACGAAGCAATCGTCAAGGGCGATCCAATGCCAACACCAGGTGTTCCAGAGTCTCTCAATGTGCTTTTACACGAATTAAGCGGACTCGGACTCAGTGTCAAACTTGAATAAGATTGTAGGATTTTTAAATTTTAGAAAATGGCTTTCAAAAAAGAATCAAAGATAAAGAGCAATTTTACAAAGATTACCATCGGACTGGCATCGCCCGAGGAAATTTTGGAAAATTCTTACGGTGAGGTTACAAAACCTGAAACCATTAATTATCGCACCTATAAGCCGGAGCGCGACGGTCTTTTCTGTGAGCGTATCTTCGGTCCTACAAAGGACTATGAGTGTGCTTGTGGAAAATATAAGCGTATTAAATATAAAGGAATTGTCTGCGACCGATGTGGTGTAGAGGTTACAGAAAAGAAAGTAAGACGCGAAAGAGCAGGACATATCGAACTTGTTGTGCCAGTAGCACATATATGGTATTTCCGTTCACTTCCCAATAAGATGGGATATCTTCTGGGTCTTCCTACAAAGAAACTTGACTCCATCATATATTATGAGAGATATGTTGTAATTCAGCCGGGTGTAATGGCAGGTAAGAAGAATGAGGACGGTGAAGAAATGAACGGTTCTCATAAGATGGACCTCCTTACCGAGGATGAATACATGGACATCATGGACAGTCTTCCCGAAGGAAATGAAGACATGGATGAAACAAATCCGGATAAGTTCATTGCCAAAATGGGTTCTGAGGCTGTTCGTGACTTGTTGGCCGGACTTGACCTTGACGCTCTTTCATATGAATTAAGAGACCGTGCAAATACAGACTCTTCACAGCAGAGAAAGACAGAGGCCTTGAAACGTCTGCAGGTGGTTGAAGCGTTCAGAAGTAGTAAGGATATCAATCGTCCTGAATGGATGATTATGAAGATTATTCCTGTTATTCCTCCTGAACTGCGTCCTCTTGTTCCTCTGGACGGAGGTCGTTTCGCAACATCCGATCTTAATGATTTATACCGCCGTGTAATCATACGTAATAATCGTCTTAAGAGACTTATGGAAATTAAGGCTCCTGAGGTAATTCTTCGTAATGAGAAACGTATGTTACAGGAGGCTGTAGACAGTCTGTTTGATAACTCACGTAAGAGCAGTGCCGTAAAGAGTGAATCTAATCGTGCATTAAAGTCACTTTCAGACTCTCTTAAAGGTAAGCAGGGACGTTTCCGTCAGAACTTGCTTGGAAAGCGTGTTGACTATTCAGCTCGTTCAGTTATTGTCGTAGGTCCTGAGCTTAAGATGGGTGAGTGCGGTCTGCCAAAACTTATGGCTGCCGAACTTTACAAACCATTCATTATCCGCAAGCTTATAGAGCGTGGTATTGTCAAGACTGTAAAGAGCGCAAAGAAAATTGTAGATCGTCGCGAACCTGTTATCTGGGATATTCTTGAAAATGTAATGAAGGGTCATCCCGTTCTTCTGAACCGTGCCCCTACACTGCACCGTCTCGGTATTCAGGCATTCCAGCCTAAACTTATCGAAGGAAAAGCAATTCAGCTCCATCCTCTGGCATGTACAGCATTCAATGCCGACTTCGATGGTGACCAGATGGCTGTTCATCTTCCTTTAAGTAACGAGGCAGTGCTCGAAGCACAGATTCTGATGCTCCAGAGTCATAATATCCTTAACCCTGCAAATGGTGCTCCTATTACAGTACCTTCACAGGATATGGTGCTCGGACTCTATTATATTACAAAGATTCGTCCGGGAGCAAAGGGAGAAGGTCTTTCTTTCTATGGTCCTGAAGAAGCAATTATTGCATATAATGAAGGTCAGTGCGACTTACATGCCGAAGTAAAGGTTAAGGTTAATGACATAAATGAGAACGGAGAGCATATCGAAAATATAGTAAAGACTTCTGTCGGAAGAGTTATCGTAAATGGAATTATTCCGGATGAAGTAGGATATGTAAACCAGATTATCTCAAAGAAGAGTTTGCGTAACATCATCGCTGACGTTATAAAGGCTGTTGGTTTTGCACGTGCATGTACATTCCTCGACGGAATCAAGAACTTAGGTTATAAGATGGCATACCTTGCAGGACTTTCATTCAACCTTGGTGATATTATTATTCCACCAGAGAAAGAGGGTCTTATTAAGAAAGGTATGGATGAAGTTAAGCAGATTACCGACAATTATAACATGGGTTTCATTACCGACAACGAACGTTATAATCAGGTAATTGATACATGGACACATGTAAATGCTAATATCGGTGATATCCTTCTTAAGGAAATGACAGAAGCCGATCAGGGATTCAATGCTGTGTTCATGATGCTCGATTCAGGAGCCCGTGGTTCTAAGGACCAGATCAAACAGCTTTCAGGTATCCGTGGTTTGATGGCTAAGCCTCAGAAAGCAGGTGCAGAAGGTCATCAGATTATTGAGAACCCTATCCTTTCTAACTTTAAGGAAGGTATGTCTGTGCTTGAATACTTTATTGCATCTCACGGTGCTCGTAAAGGTCTTGCTGATACCGCGATGAAGACTGCCGATGCTGGTTACCTTACACGAAGACTCGTTGACGTTTCACATGATGTCATTATTACAGAAGAAGATTGTGGAACACTCCGTGGACTTGTTTGTTCAGCATTGAAGAGCGGTGATGAGGTTATTTCTTCTCTAGAGGAAAGAATTCTCGGTCGTGTATCTGTACATGACATCATCAATCCTGAAACAGGTGAAATCATCGTGAAGTCAGGTGAGGAAATTAGAGAGGCTGAAGCAAGAATAATTGATCGTAGCGCTATCGAAAGCGTAGAGATACGTTCAGTACTTACCTGTGAAAGTAAACACGGTGTATGTATGAAGTGTTACGGACGTAACCTTGCTACAAGTCGTATGGTACAGATCGGTGAAGCTGTCGGTGTCATTGCAGCTCAGGCTATTGGTGAACCTGGTACACAGCTTACTCTTCGTACGTTCCATGCCGGTGGTGTTGCTTCTAACGCTGCAGCTAATGCGACAATTATTGCACGTAACAAGAGTATCATCAAATTTGACGAACTCCGTACTGTTCCTTTTGTTGAAGATAACGATGGTGAAGCAGTAGACTGCCAGATGGTAGTAAGCCGTCTTGCTGAAGTTAAGTTTATCGATCCTAAGACAAACATCGTTCTTTCTACAATGAACGTTCCTTATGGTTCTACATTGTATCGTTATGAGGACGCAGAAGTTGAGAAGGGTGATAAGATTGCTAAGTGGGACCCGTTCAATGCCGTAATCGTTACTGAATATGAGGGTACTCTTAAGTTCAATGATGTTATCGCAGGTGTTACATTCCGTGCCGAGACTGATGATACGACAGGTCTTACAGAAAAGATTATAACAGAATCTAAGGATAAGAGTAAAGTTCCTACATGTGATATCCTTGATGAGAATGGTCAGGTTATCGGAACATACAGTTTCCCTGTAGGTGGTCACGTTGTAGTTGAAGATGGACAGAAGGTTTCAACTGGTGCTACACTTGTAAAGATTCCACGTGCCGTAGGTAAGGCTGGTGATATCACCGGTGGTCTTCCACGAGTAACAGAATTGTTCGAGGCACGTAACCCGTCTAATCCTGCCGTTGTATCTGAAATTGATGGTGAAATATCAATGGGTAAGGTAAAACGTGGTAACCGTGAGATTATCGTAACAAGTAAAACAGGTGAACAGCGCAGCTATCTCGTAAGTCTTAGCAAGCAGATTCTTGTACAGGAACATGATGCCGTGCGTGCAGGAACACCGCTTTCAGATGGTGTTATTACACCTGGTGATATCCTTGCCATCAAAGGTCCTACTGCAGTTCAGGAATACATCGTTAACGAGGTTCAGGACGTTTATCGTCTGCAGGGTGTTAAGATTAACGATAAGCACTTTGAAATTATCGTTCGTCAGATGATGCGTAAGGTTAAGATTAATGATCCTGGTGATACTTCGTTCCTTGAACAGGAGATTGTTGACAAGCTTGACTTTGTTGAAGAAAACGATAGAATTTGGGGTAAGAAAGTTGTTACTGATGCAGGTGACAGCGAAACTCTCAAGAAAGGTCAGATAATTACTTCACGTCGTTTGCGTGACGAAAACTCTAAGCTTAAGCGTCAAGATCTTAATATTGTAAAGGTTCGTGACGTAGTTGCTGCAACATCAACACAGATACTTCAGGGTATCACACGTGCTGCATTACAGACAAAGAGCTTCATGAGTGCTGCTTCGTTCCAGGAAACAACAAAGGTTCTGAATGAAGCTGCAATTCGCGGAAAGGTAGATTATCTGGAAGGCATGAAGGAAAATGTTATCTGCGGACATCTTATTCCTGCCGGTACTGGTCTGAGACAATTTGATAAACTTATTGTTGGTTCTCGAGAAGAATATGACAGAATGATGGCTAATAAAGAAAACATCGTGGAATATTCTGATGATGAAAACAAGGCAGAAGATATACAACAGTAAAGATTGAATGTTTTAATATAAAAGGTGGAGCTTTTTGGGATGGAAATCCTGGAGGTTCCACCTTTTTTGTATAATAGATTTTGTTAACTAAATATTAGTAATTAAAAATTTATATATTATTAATATTGCAGCTTGAAGATTTAATCATTAACTGAACAACGAGGGAAAAAACTTTACTTTTATTTTAGTAATATGATTGATATTTTAAGTTTATTTTAATATATAATAATTAAAAATCGTATTTGCACGAGATAATATCAGTAGAAAATATGATATTTATAGAATATTACTTAATTCTATATACCTAAAAATAATTAAATATTAGTGATTTTAACTGTAAGGTTGAAATAAATACCCTAAATTAGGTATTTTTGTATAAAATCTCTTATATATACCTTTGCAACATATTTTTAAATGTATATCACATGAGAATAGCACTTCTTTTTTTAACATTCTTTTTATGTTGTTCGGTAACCCCTGGTTTCGCAGAGCAGCAAAATAAGAGCGTATCATCTTCTAATGAAGATATTGAAGAAAAATCACCTAAGAAATCACGTCTTACACTTGGTGGTTATGGCGAGGCTGTAATGGCCAGGAATTTTTATAGTGACAGTTGGCACCGTTATACTATGGCCGATAAGTATAAAGATGATGACAGTCATGGTCGTTTTGATCTCCCCCATGTAGTAATATTCCTTGGTTATGATTTCGGTAAGGGTTGGACTCTTGGAACAGAAATAGAATTCGAGCATGGTGGTACGGAAAGTGCTGTTGAAATCGAAGAGGAAGAAACAGGTGAATATGAGTCTGAGATAGAACGTGGTGGTGAGGTTGCACTTGAGCAATTCTGGATACAGAAAAGTTTCTCAAGAGCTATAAATTTGAGAATGGGTCACATCATAGTACCTGTCGGACTTACGAATGGACACCATAACCCTAACGAGTTCTTCGGAGTATATCGTCCTGAAGGCGAAAGTTCTATTATCCCCTGTACATGGCATGAAACAGGTGTAAGTTTATGGGGACGTCTTGGTGACTGGCGTTATGAAGCACAGTTCATTGCCGGTCTGGATGCAGATAGATTTGGTGCAAAGAACTGGATCAAAGGTGGAGCAGGAAGTCCGTATGAATTTAAGATTGCTAATTCATATGCAGGTGTTGTACGTATAGATAATTATTCTATTAAAGGATTGAGACTCGGACTGAGCGGCTATTTTGGTAACAGTGCAAGCAACTCTCTCAAGAAGACTAAAAAGAGTGATGGCTTAAACGGAACAGTTATTTTAGGCTCATTTGATTTTAACTATAATGCCTATAACTGGATAGCACGTGGTAGCTTCCTTTATGGATATCTTTCTGATTCTGGAAAGATTTCAGAATCAAATGCAGGATTGAAAGGATATGGAATTTCTCCGGGAACTAATGTAGCAAAGAATGCTATCAGTGCAGGTGTAGAGGTAGGTTACGATATATTTTCTCAAATCCCTACACTTAAAGATGACGGACAGAAAATGTATGTTTACGGACGTTACGATTATTACGACTCTATGCACAGTATGGGAAACAATACAAAGGGTCAGAAATTGCTCGACGAAGAACAATGGAAGCGTCAGCGTGTAGCATTTGGTCTGAACTATCATCCTATTAAGGATATTGTAGTTAAGGCTGAATATTCAAATCGTATACTTGATAGCAAATTCAACAATGAGCCCAGTGTAGCATTAGGTGTAGCTTATTCTGGAATATTTATTAAATAATACAAACTAACAAATTTATAACAACATGAAAAAGTTTTTAAAATTGCCTCTGTATCTTTTCGCTCTGCTTGGTCTTACAGTAGGCTTCACTTCTTGTAGTGATGATGATGATGACAACAACAATGGAGAATCGACAGAAGTTGTTGATGAGCATCTCTCTGCAATTCTTAAGCAGTATGCAGAAAATACAGTAGTGGCAACATATCATCGTTTGGCTGACGCTTCTATTATTCTTGAAAATGCTTGTGAGAATCTTTACACAAAGGTTCAGGCAAACAATGCAACAATTGATGATGTTCAGAAGGCTTGTGACGCATGGATCGCTTCACGTGTATGGTGGGAGCGCAGCGAGGCTTTCCTGTTAGGCCCGGCAAATATTATGGGTATTGACCCGCACATTGACTCATGGCCTTTGGATAAAGCTAAGCTTGACAATTTGCTCGCAAGTCCTGAAATTATGGATAAACTTGATGCAGAATATATCACAACAAACCTCGGTTCAGGTGGCCTTTGCGGTTTCCATGCTCTTGAATATGTAATTTATAAGGATGGTAAAGCAAAGCCTGTAGAGGAAATTACATCAAATCTTGCAAAGTTCGCTTATGCTGTATCAGGTGACCTGAGTCTCCAGTGCATAATCCTTGAAGCTTCATGGAATGGCTTCGAGACAATCAGCCAGGCAAAGAAAGATATTCTTGAAGCTGCAGACGCAGTTCCTGATGGAGCTTTCAAGATGAACTTTATTAATGCAGGTCAGCCGGGTAGCCGTTATAGAACACAGCTTGAAGCTCTTGTAGAACTCATCAAGTCTGATAAGGGTTGTTTCGGTATTGCATCAGAAGTAGGTGATACAAAGATTTCAGACCCTGTAAAGAGTCAGGATGTTCTTGATGTTGAGTCATGGTATAGCTTTAACTCTAAGGCAGACTTCCAGGATAATATACGTGGTATCCAGAATGTAATCATGGGTGGTATCGCAGATGGTAATCTCCGTAATGAACAGAATTCAGTTTATACATATCTTAAGAACAAGAATTCTAAACTTGCAGAGGAACTCAAGCATGCTATTGAATATTGTATTGGTGAAGATGGAACAACAGGTATAGGTACAATTATATATCCGTTCCGTGATCACCTCGGAGCCGAAGAAAACAAAGAAGCTATTGAATCTTGTCAGGCTTTGAACGCAAAGCTTGAAGAAGTTGCTTCATGGCTTCAGGAAAATATGTAAAAATAAATAAATGAATAGAAAATATTATTATATAGGAATGTTTCTTTTACTTTTCGGTACATCGTCATGTAGTGATGACGATGAACCGAAAGGTGAAAACAATAAACCGCAGGAGGAACTTTCAGAAGAATGGTACTCTGGTGGTAAATTAGGTACCAGTTTTAACTGGACGTCATCTGCTTTTGAACAGTCTACACCGGCAGTTGATAATGACCCCGTATTGGCAGAACGCTTTTTGAGTGGTGAGGGCTTTTTTGAAGACATCTTTGTCGTAAAGTCTGCTGAACCAAATGCTCAGCGACAGGGACTCGGCCCACTTTATCTGCGTAATTCTTGTATTGCATGTCATCCAGGTTATGGTCATGGCCGCAGACAAGAAAAGAAGTATGACAGTAACACTTTTGGTAATGGTTCGATGCTTGTCCTTACTGACCGTAATGACAATTTCGTTACATCTCTGACTGGTATGCCTCAGACACAGGCTGTATATCCTTTTAAAGCACCTGTAGATGAGACACAAATTGATTTACAATGGCTTCACTATACTGATGAATGGAACAATAAGTTCCCTGATGGTGAGACATATGATTTAACATATCCTGAGATAAAGATTCCAGCTGAAGCATTCTATGTACCACTTGAAGTAAAGGGCAAGCCGTTGGATCCTGCTGATCTTGTTGTAAGAATGGAATCAACAATCGGTATCTATGGTACAGGTCTGCTTGATGCAATCTCTGCAGAAGATCTTAAGGCAGAATACATCAATCAAGAGAAACATGGTGTAAAACATAACCCTGCAATATGGGCTAATGGTGACTGGGCATCTCTTTATCAAAATAAATGGCCTAAAAAGTTCACATATGGTCTGACACGTGGACCGCTTCAAGATGGTCCTGGCGCAAATGCTATATGGAATATTACTAATGTGACACGTAGTGACCGTCGTTATCACTATATGACTGAGACTTATGCAAGGGTTGCATCTCAAGATCCTGATGTACAGAAGGAATTCTACAGATACTATCCTGAACGTAAGATTAGCGGTGATGTAGAAAAGGATATCTATGATTTCCTTTTAGCAAAGGATCTTCCGGCAGAGATGAGCGATGATGAATTCAGAGATTTGATGATTTGGCATCGTGGTCTTGCTGTTCCTGCTGCACGTAATGTTGATGATCCTAAAGTTCAGCGTGGTAAGAAACTCTTTAATGAGCTCGGATGCGCAACATGTCATCGTCCGACATGGACAACAGGTGATGATGATTATGATGATCCTAATGGATTCTTTGAAAAGGGTAGCAATGTTCTTCCTCGTTATCCGCACCAGAAGATATGGCCGTATACAGACCTTATTCAGCATCGTCTGCATATGAAGAATGATATCCGTACAGGTTGGTGTCGTACAACACCATTGTGGGGTAGAGGACTTAGTCTTAAGTGTACAGGTGCAGCAGAACGTCTGCATGACTGTCGTGCTAAGACTGTTATCGAAGCTATCATGTGGCATGGATCTCCAGAAAGTGATGCTCGCTGGACTACTGAAAAATTCCGCAAGCTTAGCAAGGATGACCGTGACGCGATAGTGGAATTTATTGAATCTATATAGAATATTTCTATTATAAGCAGGTGGTAAGCTCTTATGGGCTTACTATCTGCTTTTTTATAAACATATATGAATTTTACAAAAATACTTAAATACACGGTATTTACAACCTGGGTAATTCTTCTTATTGTGATGATGGGTATCACTATTGTCGAAAAAGTGTATGGAACTAAATTTGCTCATGAGCTGTTCTATTCATCATCGCTGTTTTTATCATTATGGTGCTTGTTTACATTATTGTCGTGTATTTATATCTTACGACGTAAACTATACCGCAGACGTATAGTCTTAATGCTTCATTTCTCGTTACTTGTTATTTTATTGGGAGCTTTCAGTACCTGGTGCTTTTCAGAGCGTGGTAAGATACAGCTGTCAGTAGGACAGAGTACAGATCAGTTCTCTGATGAAAATGATAAAATCCATAAACTTCCGTTTGTTATAACTCTTAAGGACTTTAATATAGAGTATTATAAGGGAACTTCCACTCCGATGGACTTCATCAGTCGTATTCTTGTTAAAGCTGATGATAGTAGTGAAAGTGAAGAAGGACAAATATCTATGAACAAAATATATTCTTTTGATAATTATCGTTTCTATCAGACGGGCTATTACAAAGATACTACAATATTGAGCGTGTCGTATGATCCGTACGGAATAGCAATAACTTATACCGGATATGTTTTATTGTTATTGTCATTTATAATGTACGTATGTTCTCGTAAGTCTAATTTCCGTATCCTTTTGCATAAGTTGTCAACAAAAGGATTGGTTTTAAGTACTCTGTTTGTTTTACTGTTTGGTAGTACTCAAGTATCAGCTTCAGAGAAAAAACTTCCTGACGTGTTGCCAGTAGAAGTAGCAGAGTCATTTGGCGATTTGTATATATTTTATAATGAGAGAGTTTGTCCTGTGCAGACTTTTGCACGCGAATTTACGCGAAAAATATATGGAAGTGATAGATATAAAGGATTGACAGCAGAGCAGGTGCTTACAGGTTGGATGTTCTATTATGATAGTTGGAAGAATGAACCAATAATTGAAATTAAGAGCAGTGCTGTTCGTGACATAATGCATATTGATGGTGATTATGCTTCACTCGTTGATTATTTTACCTCGCAAAATGAATATTGTCTTCAAAATACTCTTGATGAAATACGTAAGGGAGACGATGTTGCTGATAAAAGGGGATTTGTCGAGGCTGATGAAAAATTTGTTATAGTAAGTCAGGTCGCAACAGGTGCTTCAATGAAAATATTTCCACATGTTATGCCAAACGGTAAAGGATTAAAATGGTATAATCATGTTGGACATTTGCCGTCGGATCTTGAACATAAAGAATGGGTCTTTGTACGTAAATCATTAGACTATCTTAATGAAAAGATTCTTATGCAGAACTGGGATGAAGCAGAACTTATAATAGAGAAAATCAAGAAATATCAAGAAAAGAAATCTTTAGGAATGCTTCCGTCTCCATCTGTAGTTAATGCGGAAAAACTGTATAATAAAATTGAATTTACACGGTTTCTTGCAATATTCGTAGTGACTTTAGGATTGTTAATGCTATTGTTAATATGTCGTGTACTTATTAAAAACAAAGTAATAAATAATAATGTAAAGAAGGTCGTAGACGTTATTGGTATCTTAGTTTGGGTATATCTTAGTTTTGTTATGTATCTGCGAGGATATATTAGTGGGCATTTGCCTCTTTCTAATGGATATGAAACAATGCAGTTTATGGCTTGGTGTACACTTCTGCTTACAGGAATATTTAGGAATAAGTATTTGTTCATACGTCCATTTGGATTCCTGATAACAGGATTTGCACTTATAGTATCAATGTTAGGAATATCCAATCCGCAAATAACTCCTCTAATGCCCGTGTTGTCATCTCCGTTGCTTAGTGTGCATGTTATGGTTATAATGATTGCATATGCTTTACTTTCGTTCATTATGTTAAATGGTATAATGGCACTGGTAATATATAATGCTAGAAATAAAGATGATAATGTACTTCGGTCATTTAAGGATGCAAGTATGCTTTTGTTGTATCCTGCCGTGTTTTTATTAGGTATAGGAATTTTTATCGGAGCAGTATGGGCAAACGTCTCATGGGGACGTTATTGGGGCTGGGACCCAAAGGAAACCTGGGCCTTAATAACAATGCTTATATATGCAATGGCATTACATGCCGAATCGTTTGAATTTTTCCGCAAGCCTATCTTCTTTCATATATTCAGCATAATTGCATTTATTTCGGTACTTGTAACATATTTCGGTGTTAATTTTATACTCGGAAGGTATGCACAGCTACGCATGATAAGTTTTCAAATAAATAATTATACGTTTAAGTATTCGGGCAGAGTTAAAGTCTGTGCCGAATACTTTTTTTATGTACCCTTTACAGTTCTTTTATTGAGTGTATCATTTTAAGTCCTTTTATATTATCATGATAAATACACCGTGTACGAGATGTCGTTTGCTTTGAGTGTGATAATGAGATTAATTGAATGAAACTCCAAAGTCTTTACATAAAATTATATCAACTTGGTTTTGTTGCGGAAATGCTTGTTGCTGAATGCTATAAATAATTGAATGATAGGTGTTGCTTTTGTTTGTAGTACTCCTGATAAATAAAGTATATATATTTAAATGTACTGATAAGAATATATAAAAAACAATCGTTTTATGGTTAAATATTATTAAAAATGGGCCCAAATATTTGTTTTTCATATAAAAAGTGAATTTAATAGATAATGTTATTAGGATATTACACATAATGTTTGTAACTTTGCAGCCCGAATTGGTATATTTTGCCTCTTCGAGTAATATTACGACAATAATAAAAAATAATATATAATTAAAATTTAAGAAACAATGCCTACAATTCAACAATTGGTAAGAAAAGGCAGAGAGGTACTCGTAGACAAGAGTAAGTCACCGGCTTTGGATTCATGTCCTCAGCGTCGTGGTGTTTGCGTTCGTGTTTACACAACCACTCCTAAGAAGCCTAATTCGGCAATGAGAAAAGTTGCCCGTGTTCGTTTAACAAACCAGAAAGAAGTAAACTCTTACATCCCGGGAGAAGGCCACAACCTTCAGGAACACTCAATCGTGCTCGTTCGCGGTGGTCGTGTAAAGGACCTTCCTGGTGTTCGTTACCACATCGTTCGCGGTACACTCGATACAGCAGGTGTCGCAGGTCGTACACAGCGTCGTTCTAAGTACGGAGCTAAACGTCCAAAGAAATAAAGAAACCTTAAAGGTTTAAGACATTTATTTAATCGTTTTGCTGGAGAATTGTTAATACAGGTTGAGTAAATACCTAAGAGAAGGTGTTGAAGATCGACAAACAGCCCCATGCAGAATATATTTTTCAAAAAGTAATGAGAAAAGCAAAACCAAGAAAGCGTGTGATCCTTCCGGATCCCGTTTACAATGACCAGAAGGTCTCTAAGTTCGTAAACCATCTGATGTATGATGGTAAGAAAAACATCTCTTATGAGATTTTTTATGGAGCACTGAACACAATTAAAGAGAAAATGGCTAACGAAGAGAAGTCAGAACTCGAAATTTGGAAGCAGGCTCTCGATAATATTACTCCCCAGGTAGAAGTTAAGAGCCGCCGTATAGGTGGTGCTACATTCCAGGTACCTACAGAAATCCGTCCCGATCGTAAGGAAAGTGTTTCTATGAAGAATATGATTGCTTATGCACGTAAGCGCGGTGGTAAGACTATGTCTGAGAAACTCGCAGCAGAAATCATGGATGCATACAACAATCAGGGTGGCGCATTTAAGCGTAAGGAAGAAATGCATCGTATGGCTGAGGCTAACCGTGCATTTGCTCACTTTAGATTTTAATTTCCAAAGGTAAAAAGAGACGATGGCAAAACAGAATTTAACATTGACACGTAATATCGGTATCATGGCTCACATTGATGCTGGTAAGACAACAACTTCAGAGCGTATCCTCTATTACACAGGTAAAACTCATAAGATTGGTGAGGTTCACGATGGTGCTGCTACTATGGACTGGATGTCTCAGGAGCAGGAGAGAGGTATCACTATTACATCAGCAGCTACAACATGTTACTGGATGTATGATAATAAGAAGTATAAAATTAACTTGATTGATACTCCGGGACACGTTGACTTTACTGCTGAGGTAGAACGTTCACTCCGTGTTCTTGATGGTGCAGTTGCTACATATTGTGCAGTCGGCGGTGTTCAGCCTCAGTCTGAAACTGTATGGCGTCAGGCTGATAAGTACAACGTACCTCGTATCGGTTATGTTAATAAGATGGACCGCTCAGGTGCAGATTTCTTTGATGTTTTAAAGCAGATGAAGGATGTCCTGGGTGCTAATCCCGTTGCAATTGTTGTTCCTATCGGTAGCGAAGAGACTTTTAGAGGTATCGTTGACCTCATTAAGATGAAGGCTCTTGTTTGGGATGATGAAACTCAGGGTACTGAATTCCAGGAAATTGAAATTCCTGCAGAAGTTATGGATGATGTTGAGGAATACAGAGCAAAACTTCTTGAAGCTGCAGCTGAATTCGATGAGTCTCTTATGGACAAGTATTTCGAAAATCCCGAGTCACTTACCGAAGAAGAAATATTGAAAGCGCTTCGTAAGGGTACACTTTCAATGGAATGCACTCCTGTTCTCTGTGGTTCTTCATTCAAGAACAAGGGTGTTCAGACTCTTCTTGACTATGTATGTGCTTTCCTTCCCTCTCCTCTGGATACACCTTGTATCGTTGGTACAAACCCCAATACAGGAGAAGAAGAAGATCGTAAGCCCGAAGAAGAAGAACCTACATCAGCTCTTGCATTTAAGATTGCAACAGACCCATATGTAGGACGTCTCGTATTCTTCCGTGTATATTCAGGTAAAGTTGAGGCTGGTTCATATGTATTCAATACACGTTCAGGACGTAAGGAAAGAATTAGCCGTCTGTTCCAGATGAATTCAAACAAGCAGGTTCCTATGGATGCTATCGATGCTGGTGATATTGGAGCAGGAGTTGGTTTCAAGGATATTAGAACTGGTGATACTCTTTGTGATGAGGAACATCCTATTATTCTCGAATCTATTACCTTCCCTGATCCTGTTATCGGTATTGCAGTAGAGCCTAAGAGCCAGGCAGATGTTGATAAACTTGGTGTCGGTCTTGCAAAACTTGCAGAAGAAGATCCTACATTTACAGTCCGTACAGACGAACAGAGCGGTCAGACCGTTATCTCTGGTATGGGTGAGCTTCACCTTGATATTATTCTCGATCGTTTAAAGAGAGAATTCAAGGTTGAGTGTAATCAGGGTAAACCTCAGGTTAATTATAAGGAAGCAATTACAGAAACTGTTAACCTCCGCGAAGTTTATAAGAAGCAGAGTGGTGGTCGTGGTAAGTTTGCTGATATTATAGTAGAACTTGGTCCTGTTGATGAAGATTTCAAGGACGGTGGACTCCAGTTTGTAAATGAAGTTAAGGGTGGTAATATTCCTAAGGAATTTATACCTTCTGTTCAGAAAGGTTTTGAGACAGCAATGAAGAATGGTGTTCTTGGTGGTTATCCGATGGATAGTCTGAAAGTAACACTTCTTGATGGTTCTTATCACCCTGTTGACTCTGATCAGCTGTCATTCGAAATCGCTGCAATTAATGCATACAAGAATGCATGTGCAAAGGCATCTCCAGTTCTTATGGAACCGATAATGAAACTTGAAGTTGTTACTCCTGAAGAGAACATGGGTGATGTTATCGGTGACTTGAACAAGCGTCGTGGTCAGGTTGAAGGTATGGATGAAACACGTAGTGGTGCACGTCTCGTTAAGGCTATGGTACCTCTGGCAGAAATGTTCGGTTATGTAACATCACTCCGTACAATTACTTCTGGTCGTGCAACTAGCTCAATGGAGTACGATCATCATGCAGCTGTTTCAAGTTCTATCGCAAAGACTATCCTCGAAGAGGTTAATGGTCGTGTAGACTTGGTATAATCTAAAGAAAAATATAGGAAAAGAGGCTTCGTTTAGCGAATGACTCTTAAACGATGTAACTCTTTTCCTTTTTATTAATAATATAAATAAAAAGATGAGTCAGAAAATTAGAATCAAGCTGAAGTCATACGATCACAAACTCGTTGACAAGTCAGCAGAAAAAATTGTGAAGGCTGTAAAGGCAACAGGCGCTATCGTTAGCGGTCCTATTCCTCTCCCTACACACAAACGTATCTACACAGTCAATCGTAGTACTTTCGTTAACAAGAAAGCTCGTGAGCAGTTCCAGCTCAGTGATTTCAAGCGTCTTATTGACATCTACAGTTCAACAAGCAACACAGTAGATGCTCTTATGAAACTTGAATTGCCTAGCGGTGTAGAAGTAGAAATCAAAGTATAGTTATTTAAAATTTTTTAATTGAAATGCCAGGATTAATTGGAAAAAAAATCGGAATGACATCCGTTTTCAGCGCCGACGGTAAGAATGTACCGTGCACTGTTATCGAAGCAGGTCCTTGTGTTGTTACCCAGGTAAAGACTGTTGAAAAAGATGGTTATGCCGCAGTACAGCTGGGCTTTGGCGAAGCAAAAGAGAAGAATACTTCTAAACCTATGATGGGATGCTTCAAAAAGGCAGGTACAACTCCTAAGAGACACTTGGCCGAGTTCAAGTTTGACAAGGAATACAACCTTGGTGACACCATTACTGTAGAAATCTTCAACGAAACAGCTTTTGTTGACGTTGTTGGTACTTCTAAGGGTAAGGGCTTCCAGGGCGTAATGAAACGTCACGGTTTCGGCGGTGTTGGTCAGACAACACACGGTCAGAAGAATCGTGCTCGCAAGCCGGGTTCTATCGGAGCTTGTTCTTACCCTGCAAAAGTCTTTAAGGGATTACGCATGGGTGGTCACATGGGTGGTGACAGAGTTACTACTCAGAATCTGAAAGTGTTAAAAGTAATACCGGAACACAACCTCATTCTTGTTAAGGGTTCTGTTGCTGGTTGTAATGGTTCAACTGTTTTAATTGAGAAGTAATGGAAATTAACGTATTAAATATCAAAGGTGAAGATACCGGTAGAAAGGTTACGTTGAACGAATCTATCTATGGAATTGAACCTAACGATCACGTTCTTTATCTCGATGTTAAGCAGTATATGGCTAACCAGCGTCAGGGTACTGCAAAGACAAAGGAAAGAAGTGAACTCTCTGGTTCAACACGTAAGTTGTTCCGCCAGAAAGGTACAGGTGGTGCACGTCGTGGTGACATCAACTCTCCGGTTCTCGTAGGTGGTGCTCGTGTATTTGGTCCGACACCTAGAGACTATGGTTTCAAACTTAACAAAAAAGTAAAGATTCTTGCTCGTAAGAGCGCTTTAACTTACAAAGCTAAAGAAGATTCAATTATCGTTGTCGAAGACTTCACTTTTGATGCTCCTAAGACTAAAAACTTTGTAGAAATGATGAATTCTCTCAAAGTTAATGATAAGAAATCTCTTTTTGTTTTGTCAGAAACAAATAAAAACGTATATTTGTCCGCGCGTAACATTCAGAAGGCTAGTATAATGACAGCATCACAGCTCAATACGTATAAAGTTTTGAATGCAGATGTTCTCGTTATGACAGAATCTTCAGTAAAGACAATCGAGACAATCTTAACTAAATAAACGAGACAACAGATATGGCAATTATAGTAAAACCATTAGTCACAGAAAAGATGACTAACATTACAGACAAACAGCCTAACCGTTATGGTTTCATTGTTCGTCCCGAGGCTGATAAGCTCCAGATTAAGAAAGAGGTCGAAAGTCTGTATAATGTTAACGTAGTAGATGTGAATACAATTCTCTACAATGGCAAGCGCTCAAGCCGTTACACACGTGCAGGCCTTGTACAGGGTAAGAAGAATGCGTTCAAGAAAGCAATTGTTACTCTCAAAGAGGGTCAGACAATAGATTTTTATAGCAATATTTAAATAAAAAATGGCAGTACGTAAATTAAAACCCGTTACACCGGGTCAAAGACACAAGATTATTGGTACGTTCGAGGATATTACTGCATCCGTACCAGAGAAGTCTCTCGTTTACGGTAAGAAATCTACCGGTGGTCGAAACAACACCGGAAAAATGACCGTCCGTAATATTGGCGGTGGTCACAAACAGAAATACCGTTTTGTTGATTTCAAACGTGAGAAAGATGGTGTTCCAGCAGTTGTAAAAACAATTGAATACGATCCGAATCGTTCAGCTCGTATCGCATTGCTTTACTATGCTGATGGTGAAAAACGTTACATTATTGCTCCCGACGGACTGCAGGTTGGTGCAAAACTCATGTCAGGTAAGGATGCTACACCTGAGGTTGGTAACTCTCTTCCTCTGGCTAACATTCCTGTAGGTACTGTAATTCACAATATTGAATTACGTCCTGGACAGGGTGCACTGCTTGTTCGCTCGGCTGGTAATTTTGCTCAGTTGACTTCTCGTGAAGGCAGTTATTGTGTAATTAAGCTCCCTTCTGGTGAATCTCGTAAGGTTCTCAGTGCCTGCAAGGCAACAGTAGGTGGTGTTGGTAATTCAGACCACGCTCTCGAACAGTCTGGTAAGGCTGGACGTTCTCGCTGGTTGGGCAATCGTCCCCGCGTTCGTGGTGTTGTTATGAACCCTGTTGATCACCCGATGGGTGGTGGTGAAGGACGTGCTTCTGGAGGACATCCTCGTTCACGTAAGGGCTTGTACGCAAAGGGTCTTAAGACTAGACGTCCTAAGAAACTTTCTAACAAGTATATCATCGAAAGAGCTAAGTAATTAAACAAGTAAACAAGAGTAAATTATGAGTCGTTCATTAAAAAAAGGTCCTTATATTAACGTATCGCTCGAGAAGAAAATCATCGCAATGAATGAAAGCGGTAAGAAGAGCGTAGTTAAAACATGGGCCAGAGCATCTGTAATTTCTCCCGACTTCGTGGGACATACAGTTGCAGTTCATAACGGAAATAAATTCATACCTGTTTACGTTACAGAAAATATGGTAGGTCACAGACTTGGTGAATTTTCACCTACACGTCGTTTCGGTGGTCATGCCGGTAATAAGTAACAGGTTGTAAATCCATTGAAAAAATAAGAATAATATAATGGGAGCAAGAAAGAAAATATCGGCTGAAAAAAGAAAAGAAGCCCTTAAGACATTGTATTTTGCGCGCTTGAGGAATGTACCCTCATCACCTCGTAAAATGCGCTATGTCGTAGATATGATACGCGGTATGGAGGTTAACCGTGCTCTCGGCGTTCTGAAGTTCTCTAACAAGGCAGCTGCTGCTGATGTTGAGAAATTACTTCGTTCTGCCATTGCAAACTGGGAGACAAAAAATGACCGTAAGGCTGAAGACGGTGAACTTTATATTTCTAAAGTCTTCGTTGATGAAGGTGTTACGTTGAAAAGAATGAGAACGGCAGCACAGGGTCGTGGCAACAGAATCCGCAAGCGTTCTAACCACGTTACACTTTATGTTGATGCCATTACTAATGATGTTAAAGAATAAATAGAATGGGACAGAAAGTAAATCCGATAAGCAACCGTCTTGGTATCGTAAGAGGTTGGGATTCTAATTGGTTCGGAGGCAAAAGCTTCGGAGATAACTTGGTAGAGGATGCAAAAATCCGCAAGTATCTTAACGAACGTTTAGCAAAGGCAAGCGTTTCGAAAATTGTCATTGAACGTACTTTGAAACTTATCACCATCACTATTTGTACATCTCGCCCCGGTATGGTTATCGGAAAGGGTGGTCAGGATGTAGACAAGCTGAAGGAAGAGTTGAAGAAACTTTATGCAAAGGACATTCAGATTAACATCTTCGAAGTAAAGAAACCTGATCTCGACGCAAATTTAGTAGCATTAAACATCGCTCGCCAGGTGGAAGGTAAGATTTCTTACCGTCGTGCTATTAAGATGGCAGTATCTAACACAATGCGTGCAGGTGCTGAAGGAATTAAAGTTTTAATTTCAGGTCGTCTGAACGGAGCTGAAATGGCTAGAAAGGAAATGTTCAAGGAAGGACGTACTCCTTTACATACATTCCGTGCAGATATTGATTACTGTCAGGCAGAAGCACTGACTAAGGTTGGTCTTTTAGGTATTAAGGTATGGATTTGCCGTGGTGAAATCTATGGTAAGTGCGATCTCACACCAAATTTCACACAGGAAAAGACAAACCGCAGCAGTAACAGAAGAGGCGGTAATCGCAAGAGAAACAATAACCGTTAAAGTAAGAAGTTATTATGTTACAGCCTAAAAGAGTAAAATATAGAAGACCTCAAGATGGACGTGGCAACAAAGGCAACGCTCACAGAGGAACAACACTGGCTTTCGGCTCATTTGGTATCAAGACACTTGAGAGCAAATGGCTGGATAGTCGTCAGATAGAAGCTGCCCGTGTTGCTGTAAATCGTTACATGCAGCGTGAAGGACAGGTCTGGATTCGTATATTCCCGGATAAACCATTTACTCGTAAGCCGGCAGATGTCCGTATGGGTAAAGGTAAAGGTGATCCCGCAGGATGGGTAGCACCTGTTACTCCAGGTCGTATCCTCTTTGAAGTAGAAGGAGTTTCATTAGAAATTGCTAAAGAGGCACTTCGCCTTGCAGCTCAGAAACTACCCGTGAAGACTAAGTTTGTTATAAGACGTGATTACGATAAAAACGCTTAATTATGAAGATTAAAGAAATAAGAGAACTCACAACCGAAGAACTGGCTGAGAGAATACAGACAGAAGTTGGCAAGTATAACCAAATGAAACTTAACCATGCTGTTACACCGCTCGAAAATCCCTCACAGATTAAGGCAGCTCGTCGTGACATCGCACGTATGAAAACAGAACTTCATCAGAGAGAACTTAATAAATAAGGAGAGGTCCAGATGGAAACAAGAAATTTAAGAAAAACTAGAATGGGTGTCGTTGTAAGCGACAAGATGGATAAAACCATTGTGATTGCGTCTAAATTTAAAGAGAAGCACCCAATGTACGGTAAGTTTGTTCAGAAGACAAAGAAATACCATGTACATGACGCAAATAATGAGGCCGCTATCGGTGATAAGGTACTCATCATGGAAACTCGTCCTCTCAGCAAGACTAAGAGATGGAGATTAGTACAAATAATTGAAAAAGCTAAGTAAATATGATACAGACAGAATCAAGACTTACAGTATGTGATAACAGCGGCGCACGTGAGGCAAAATGTATACGTGTCCTTGGAGGTACAGGTCGCCGTTATGCAAGTGTGGGTGATGTTATCGTGGTATCGGTTCAGAACGTCATTCCGTCAAGTGAATTGAAGAAGGGTGCAGTATCAAAGGCTTTGATTGTTCGCACAAAGAAAGAAATTCGTCGTGCTGATGGTTCATATATCAGATTTGACGACAATGCTTGCGTATTGTTGAACAATGCTGGCGAACTTCGCGGTAGTCGTATTTTTGGCCCCGTAGCTCGTGAATTGCGTGCAGTTAACATGAAGGTCGTTTCACTGGCACCTGAGGTTCTTTAACATTTAAACAAGAATAGTAATGAGTAAGTTACATATTAAAAAAGGCGACTCTGTTATCGTTTTGGCCGGTGAGGACAAAGGCAAGCAGGGAAAGGTGCTCAAAGTCTTAGTAAAAGAGCAGCGTGCTTTGGTAGAAGGTCTTAACCTTGTATCAAAAAGCACAAAGCCCAGTGCTAAGAACCCTCAGGGAGGTATCGTAAAGCAGGAAGCTCCTATTCATATCTCAAATTTAAGTTTGATCGATCCTAAGAGTGGCAAAGCTACTCGTGTCGGAGTCAAAATTACAGACGAAGGCAAGAAGGTACGTATCGCTAAAAAATCAGGGGAGGAGATTAAGTAATGAATACAGCACAGTTAAAGAAAGAATATGCAGAACGCATAGTACCTGCATTGCAGAAACAGTTCGGATATACTTCTAGTATGCAGACTCCTGCTTTGAAGAAGATTGTTATTAACCAGGGTTTGGGTGATGCAACAGAAGACAAGAAAATTGTTGAGGTTGCTATTAACGAAATAACAACTATTGCAGGTCAGAAAGCAGTTGCAACATATTCAAAAAAGGATATTGCAAATTTCAAACTTCGTAAGAAGATGCCTATCGGCGTTATGGTAACACTTCGTCGTGAAAGAATGTATGAATTCTTGGAGAAACTCGTAAGAATCGCTCTTCCTCGAATTCGTGACTTCAAGGGTATCCAGACAAAGTTCGATGGTCGTGGAAACTATACACTCGGTATTCAGGAGCAGATTATCTTCCCTGAAATCAACATCGATACTGTTGACCGTATCCAGGGTATGAATATTACATTCGTAACTTCTGCAAAGACAGACGAAGAAGGTTTCGCACTCTTGAAGGAATTCGGACTTCCGTTCAAAACCGCTAAAAAAGACTAATAGATATGGCAAAAGAATCAATGAAAGCACGTGAAGTAAAGCGTGCCAAGTTAGTAGCTCAGTATGCTGAAAAGCGTGCAGCTTTGAAGAAAGTTATTGCTACAACAGAGGATCCTGCTGAAGCATACGAGGCAGCTCGTAAATTGCAGAGTTTCCCTCGTAACGCCAATCCCATCCGTTTGCATAACCGTTGCAAGGTAACTGGCCGTCCAAGAGGTTACATGCGTCAGTTCGGTCTTTCTCGTATTCAGTTCCGCGAGATGGCTTCAAATGGTTTGATTCCGGGTGTAAAGAAAGCAAGCTGGTAATTCAGTATTTTTTAATATTGTCGGGGAAGTCCCGATTAATTAAACATTTTATAATATGACAGATCCAATAGCAGATTATCTGACGAGATTGAGGAATGCCATTATGGCTAACCACCGCGTGGTAGAAATTCCCGCTTCTAATTTGAAGAAGGAAATTACTAAAATCCTTTTCGAAAAAGGTTATATCCTTAACTTCAAATTCATTGAAGACGGTCCTCAGGGTACTATCAAAGTAGCTTTGAAGTACAATCCAAGCACAAAGAAGAATGCAATTCAGTGCTTAAAGAGAGTGTCTAAGCCGGGTTTACGTAAGTATACTGGTTATAAGGACATGCCGAGAGTTATTAACGGATTAGGTATAGCAATTATATCTACATCTCATGGTGTAATGACAAACAAAGAAGCTGCTGAAAATAAGATCGGTGGCGAAGTTCTTTGCTATGTTTATTAATTGGAGGATTTATTATGTCAAGAATAGGAAAATTACCAATTAGTATTCCGGCAGGTGTAACTGTTGAAAATAACAACAATCACATCATTGTTAAAGGTCCGAAGGGTGAAATGGCACAGACTGTAGATTCTTCTATAATTGTGAAGATTGCAGATGGTCAGGTAGTAGTAGAAATAGATGAGAACAGCCCTGTTGAACAGAAACAGAAGCAGGCTTTCCACGGTCTTTACCGTGCACTCATCAACAACATGGTCGTTGGTGTTTCTGAAGGTTATAAGAAAGAACTTGAACTTGTCGGTGTAGGTTTCCGTGTATCAAACACTGGTAACTTAGTTGAGTTCTCGTTAGGTTATACACACCCCATATTTCTCCAGTTGCCTAAAGAAGTTAAGGTTGAAACAAAATCTGAGAGAAACCAGAACCCTATCATTATTCTTGAGTCTTGCGACAAAGAATTGTTAGGACTTATTTGTGCAAAAATTCGTTCTTTCCGTATGCCTGAGCCTTATAAAGGAAAGGGTATCTTGTTCAAGGGTGAGGTTATCCGCAGAAAGTCTGGTAAGACAGCGGCAGCTAAATAACTTTAATAATTTACAATTATGACAACAAAGAAAGTAGAAAGACGAAGAAACATCAGATACAGAATTCGTAAGTCTGTAAATGGTACTGCTGAACGTCCTCGTATGAGCGTTTTCCGCAGCAACAAGCAGATCTACGTACAGATTATTAACGATTTGACTGGTAAGACACTGGTTTGCGCATCTTCGCTCGGCATGGAAACAATGCCAAAGAAGGAACAGGCTGCTAAGGTTGGTGAGGCAATCGCTGCCAAGGCAATCGCCGCTGGTATTGAAAAAGTTGTATTCGATCGTGGTGGTTATCTCTACCATGGCCGTGTACAGGAACTTGCAGACGCTGCACGTAAAGGTGGACTTAAATTTTAAACGAATATGGCAATGGACAAAGTTAAAATTAATAATGACGTTGAATTGAAAGACAGACTTGTTGCTGTCAATCGTACTACAAAAGTAACTAAAGGTGGTCGTACCTTTACGTTTGCTGCCATAGTCGTTGTAGGCGATGGTAAGGGTGTACTTGGCTGGGGCTTAGGAAAGGCCGGCGAAGTTCCTGCAGCTATTGCTAAGGGTGTAGAATCAGCAAAGAAGAATCTTATCAAGGTTCACGTTTTGAATGGTACTATTCCCCACGAAGTAGAGGCACGTTTCAGTGGAGCTCGTGTGTTCTTGAAGCCTGCAGCAGAAGGTACAGGACTTGTAGCCGGTGGTGCTATGCGTGCTGTATTGGATAGTGCTGGTATTCAGGATATCCTTGCAAAGTCTAAGGGCTCTTCTAACCCTCACAACTTGGTAAAGGCTACAATGCTCGCTTTAAGCCAGCTCAGAGATGCTTACACAGTTGCTCAGACTCGTGGTATTACTATGGACAAAGTATTTAACGGATAAGGAGAAATTATATGGCAACAATTAAGATTAAGCAGATTAAAAGTAGAATCGGTGCGCCGAAGGATCAGAAGAGTACCCTTGATGCGCTAGGATTGCGCAAAATTTCTCAGATCGTTGAGCGTGAAGATACTCCCACATTACGTGGAATGATACAGAAGGTTCACCACTTGGTAACCGTAGTAGAATAATTAATCAAACTTTTAAAAAGAATCGATTATGAAATTAAATAATTTGAGACCGGCCGAAGGCTCTACACACTCACGTCGTCGTATCGGTCGTGGATGTGGTTCAGGTTACGGTGGAACATCTACACGCGGACACAAGGGTGCTAAGGCTAGATCTGGTTACAAGAGAAAGATAGGTTTTGAAGGTGGTCAGATGCCATTACAGCGTCGCGTTCCGAAGGCTGGTTTTAAGAACATTAACCACAAGGAATATCTGGCAATCAATTTGTCTACAATTCAGCACATTGCTGAAACAAAGAATATAAGCAAGATAGGTCTTGCAGAATTTGTAGAAGCTGGTTTGACCAACGGCAAGGTATTAATCAAGGTTCTTGCTAATGGCGAACTCACAGCAAAAGTAGACGTAGAGGCACATGCATTCTCTAAGTCTGCAGAAGCAGCTATCAAAGCTGTTGGTGGTAACACAACTATAATCTAAGTAAATGAAAAAGTTTATTGAGACACTGAAGAACTGTTGGAAGGTTGAGGATTTGCGTCAGCGAATCCTCATCACCCTCTTGTTCACGGCTATATATCGTTTCGGCTCGTTTGTTATCCTTCCCGGTATCAATCCAGCTAAGTTGCAACAATTGCAGTCACAAACTGCAGGCGGCTTGATGTCGTTGCTTGACATGTTCTCCGGTGGTGCATTTTCCAATGCGTCGGTTTTCGCACTCGGAATTATGCCATATATCTCAGCTTCTATCATTATGCAGCTTCTCGCTGTTGCTGTACCATATTTTAATAAGATGCAGCGCGAAGGCGAAAGCGGAAGAAAGAAAATTATGTGGTACACACGTGTACTTACAGTTTTCATTCTTATTTTACAGGCTCCGTCATACTTGTTTAATCTCAAGTTACAGGCGCCAGAAGCACTTGCATCAGGTGTTTCTTGGTTCTGGTTCTCGTTTGCAAGTACTATAATCCTAGCAGCTGGTAGTATGTTCGTTCTCTGGTTGGGAGAAAGAATAACAGACCGCGGAGTAGGAAACGGTGTCTCTTTAATCATTATGATAGGTATTATTGCTCGTTTACCGCAAGCTTTCATTCAGGAAGTTTCTTCTAGATTTACAGCAATCACAGGCGGTGGACTTGTAATGTTTATAGTTGAGATACTCATACTCTATGCAGTAGTTTGTGCAGCAATCCTTTTAGTACAGGGTACTCGAAAGGTTCCTGTACAATATGCAAAACGTCTTGTTGGAAATAAACAGTACGGAGGAGCACGTCAGTATATCCCCCTCAAGTTATTTGCTGCAAACGTTATGCCTATCATTTTTGCACAGGCATTGATGTTCATTCCGCTTGCAATTGTAAGCTATTCTACACCTGAGCAGTCTAGTTGGTTTACTCGTACTCTTATGGATAATAACAGTTTGCTATACAATGTTATTTTTGCAGCATTGATTATTGCATTCACATATTTCTATACAGCTATTACGATGAACCCCGTTCAGATGGCAGAAGATATGAAACGTAATAACGGTTTCATTCCCGGAATCAAGCCCGGTAAGGATACAGCAGATTATATAGAAACTATTATGTCTCGTATAACACTGCCTGGATCTATTTTTATAGCATTCATTGCAATTATGCCTGCTTTGGCAGGACTGCTAAATGTTCAGGAAGCCTTTTCACAGTTCTTTGGAGGAACTTCACTTTTAATTCTCGTCGGTGTAGTTATAGATACACTTCAGCAGATTGAAAGTCATCTTATGATGCGTCATTATGACGGACTCCTTAACTCAGGACGCAAACGTGGAGAGTAAGGTTTTGAATTAACTTTCAGAATCATAGCGAATGATATTCATACGAGAGTATTAGAGAATTAGGCAAGTACCGTTCGGTAAAGACACGATGCTAGTTTTAAAAAAATAATTAACCGTTAGAGACCTTTCAAATTTAATGTATGAAGATTGCAAGTTTAAATACAGCATCTCCGCATTATCTTTGAAAGGTCATAAACGGATATAATAAAGTCATTTTTCATATTTTACATATTACAAAATCATATTTTAGCGGAATATTGTTCATTGTTAGAATATATTTTGTATCTTTGGCACCAAATTTGTCAAAGAGCATGAAATACTTTGTAGTATGTGTCACGACAATAGAAAAAAGATTTTAAATTGAAGATAGTTCTCTGTTACTTTTCCGAGAATTATTCACTTTAGAAAATAAAAACGAAAGAATGGCAAAACA
Organism: Prevotella sp.; assembly: GCA_020026195.1. Taxonomy (GTDB): domain Bacteria; phylum Bacteroidota; class Bacteroidia; order Bacteroidales; family Bacteroidaceae; genus Prevotella. The sequence goes on along the minus strand of JAHHQW010000005.1, from coordinate 36,067 downwards.
ATCAGCTATAGAGCAAGATGGAACAATTGTAGAAGCTCTCTCAAACGCGATGTTCAGAGTAGAGTTGGAGAATGGTTGTCCTATCATGGCACATATTTCTGGAAAAATGAGGATGCACTACATTAAAATCCTACCTGGTGATAAGGTTAGGGTTGAGATGAGTCCTTATGACTTGACAAAAGGCAGAATCGTATTTAGATACAAATAAACTATAGAGATATATGAAGACAAGAGCATCAGTAAAGAAACGTACCCCTGACTGCAAGATCGTTCGTCGTAAAGGTCGTTTGTTTGTTATTAACAAAAAGAACCCTAAGTACAAACAACGTCAGGGTTAATCAGATTAAACTTATTAATTCAATTTATTAATTAAACAATGGCAATAAGAATTGTTGGAGTAGATTTGCCCCAGAATAAGCGTGGCGAAATCGCATTGACTTATATCTATGGTATAGGTCGAAGTAGTTCAGCAAAGATATTGGATAAAGCCGGTGTAAGTCGTGACTTGAAAGTTAGCGAGTGGACTGATGACCAGGCTGCCAAGATCCGTGAAATTATCGGCGCTGAATTCAAAGTAGAAGGTGACCTCCGTTCAGAGGTCCAGATGAATATTAAGCGACTGATGGATATTGGTTGCTATCGTGGAGTTCGTCATCGTAACGGTCTTCCCGTTCGTGGACAGAGCACAAAGAACAACGCTCGTACACGTAAGGGTAGAAAGAAGACAGTTGCAAATAAGAAAAAAGCTGTTAAATAATAAATAGTCATGGCAAAGAAAGCAGTCATATCAAAGAAAAGAAACGTCAAGGTAGACGCTATGGGACAGCTTCATGTTCATAGCTCGTTTAACAACATTATTGTTTCTTTAGCAAATAGTGATGGCCAGATCATTTCATGGTCTTCTGCAGGTAAAATGGGTTTCCGTGGATCAAAGAAAAATACTCCTTATGCAGCACAGATGGCAGCAGAGGATTGTGCAAAGGTAGCATTTGGTCTCGGACTTCGTAAGGTTAAGGCATATGTAAAGGGTCCGGGTAATGGTCGCGAATCAGCAATCCGTGCCGTACACTCATCAGGTATTGAAGTAACAGAGATTATCGACGTTACACCAATTCCACATAACGGATGCCGTCCTCCGAAGAGAAGAAGAGTTTAATCGGTGCAGTAACGTACTGATAATTATCACAAATAATAAAGATAATTTTATTTTAAATTATGGCAAAGTATATAGGTCCGAAATCAAAAATTGCACGTCGTTTTGGTGAACCCATTTTCGGCGCAGACAAAGTTTTGTCCAGAAGGAACTTCCCTCCTGGACAGCATGGCAACAACCGTCGCAGAAAGATGTCTGAGTACGGCGTCATGTTGGCAGAGAAGCAGAAAGCAAAATACACTTATGGTGTACTTGAGCGTCAGTTCCGTAATTTGTTCGAGAAGGCAGCAAAAGCTTCTGGTATTACTGGTGAAGTTCTGCTCCAGAGTCTCGAAAGCCGTCTTGACAACGTAGTTTTCCGTCTTGGAATTGCTCCGACACGTGCTGCAGCTCGTCAGCTTGTAGGTCACAAGCACATCGTTGTTGATGGTAATGTAGTATCAATACCTTCATATTCAGTTAAACCTGGTCAGATTGTAGGAGTACGCGAGAAGTCAAAGTCTCTTGAAGTAATCGAAGCAGCACTGGCAGGATTTAATCATAGTAAGTATCCTTGGATTGAGTGGGACGAAAACACAAAGAGCGGTAAGTTCTTACACGTGCCCGAGCGTGCCGACATCCCCGAGAACATTAAGGAACAGTTAATCGTTGAGTTGTACTCTAAATAATCATTAAATTAATGGCGATATTAGCATTTCAAAAACCTGATAAAGTAGTAATGTTGGATGCTTCTGACAGGTTCGGAAAGTTTGAATTCCGTCCTTTGGAGCCCGGATTCGGAGTTACCATTGGTAACGCCCTCCGCCGCATACTTCTTTCTTCGCTTGAAGGCTTCGCTATCAACACTATTCACATTGCAGGTGTTGAGCACGAATTTTCTTCAGTCCCCGGAGTAAAGGAGGATGTAACCAATATTATCTTGAATTTGAAACAAGTAAGATTCAAGCAAGTAGTAGAAGAATTCGAGAACGAGAAAGTTAGCATCACTGTTGAGAATTGCGATATATTCAAGGCTGGTGATATTGGTAAGTATTTGACCGGATTTGAAGTGTTAAATCCAGAATTAGTTATTTGCCATTTAGATTCTACAGCAACTATGCAGATTGATCTTACAATTAACAAAGGTCGCGGATATGTCACATCTGAAGAGAATCGTGAATTCTGTACCGATGTTAACGTAATTCCAATCGATTCTATTTACACACCGATTAGAAACGTAAAGTATTCAGTAGAGCCGTATCGTGTTGAACAGAAGACAGACTATGACAAGCTGATTATTGAAGTTTCTACGGATGGTTCCATTCACCCGAAAGATGCTCTGAAGGAAGCAGCAAAGATTTTGATTTATCATTTCATGCTGTTCTCTGATGAGAAGATTGCAATCGAGGATAAAGATCTCGATGCAAACGAAGAATTCGATGAGGACATTCTGCATATGCGCCAGTTGCTTAAGACTCGTCTTGTCGACATGAACCTCTCAGTTCGTGCGCTTAACTGTCTTAAAGCTGCCGATGTTGAAACTATCGGAGATTTGGTACAGTATAACAAGAACGACCTTCTCAAATTCCGTAACTTCGGTAAGAAATCGCTCTCTGAGCTTGATGATTTGCTCGAGGGTCTGAATCTTCAGTTTGGAACAGACATTTCCAGATACAAATTAGATAAAGAATAATAAAAAATGAGACATAATAAGAAATTCAACCATCTGGGTCGTACTGCATCTCATCGTTCATCTATGTTAGCAAACATGGCATGTTCATTGATTATGCACAAAAGAATCACTACGACTCTCGCTAAGGCAAAAGCCTTAAAAATGTATGTAGAACCTCTGATTACACGTTCTAAGGAAGATACAACAAACTCACGTCGTGTTGTATTCCGTAACTTACAGAACAAGTTCGCAATCAAAGAATTGTTTGGAGAGGTTGCTAAGAAGGTGGCTGATCGTCCCGGAGGATACACACGTATCATTAAGTTAGGCATTCGTCAGGGTGATGCTGCACCTATGTGCTTCATCGAACTCGTAGACTATGATGAGAACATGGCTAAGACTGTTAAGCCTGCAGCTAAGAAGACTCGTCGTGCCGGAAAGAAAACTAAGGCAGCTGAAGCACCTGTTGCTGAAGCTACAGAAGAAAAAGCAGAATAATTTAATTATACGCGAAATCTATAGAGAACGCCCTTGCAAATTTGTAAGGGCGTTTTTTTATTCATGTATCCTTTATTGTTAATTGCGAGTATAGTGTTAAAATATTAAAATCTTCGTATCGCTGCGGTGTTATGCAACATGTGTTTATGTGCATTTTTATCCATTTCTTTTCAATAAGCCTATATTTTACAAATATCTAATACATAGCAGAGTATGCCGCTTAATTATCTTTGTACACATAAAATAAACATTAACATAAACAAATTTCTTATATATAATATTTTTGTTTAACTTTGCACCGATTTTAAATAATCTTCCCCGTAAAAACAAAGAAGAACATTATTAATTACAAATTAAAATTTAGCATTCATATTATGAAGAAACAATTATTGCTAATTTTAGGTTTGATGTTTACAGCAACACTTTTTGCTGCTCCTGTAACTAAGGAATCAGCCAAAAAGAACGTATTATCATTCCTTCAGAGCAAAAAAGGCACAAGGATGTATGCTGCAGCAGGTCAAAAGCAGGCTCAGCTTACTCAGGTAGATTATGCAGCAAGCAACGATGCTTTCTACGTTTTCAACATTGGAAACAATGAAGGTTTTGTAATTACAGCAGCTGATGACCGTGTTGAACCAATCCTCGGTTATTCTTACGAGGGAAGTTTTGATCCCAACAATGTTCCTGTGAACATGAAGAACTGGCTCAAAATTTATTCTGAGCAGATCGGAGCTGTAAAGAATTTGAACATCAATACAGTAAGCAGAAAGTTCGATAACGGAAGTAAAAAGCCTTATCGTCACTCAATACCTGCAATGATTACAACAAAGTGGGATCAGAGTTCACCATATAATGATATGGCACCTAATTTAGGCTATGAGGTCTTCACAGGTTGTGTTGCAACAGCTATGGCACAGGTAATGAATTTCCATGAATGGCCGAAAGACCAGGTAGGTGCTATTCCTGCATACCAGTTCTATGATTCTCCTCAGCTTGGTGGTGACGGTACATATAAGGACGTTGAAGGTGTAGGTCCTACTACATTCAACTGGGACCTGATGGAAGATGAATACAACTACAATTCTACACAGGAAAGCAAACATGAAGTTGCTAAGCTTATGCGTTACTGCGGTCAGTCACTCAATATGGGATATCATCCTTACGCTTCTGGAGCTTTCACATTTGATCTTCCCGAAGCACTTCGTAAATACTTCAACTACGATAAAGGTGCAAAGTATCTTGACAAAGATGGTATCTTAACATACGAATGGGAAGATATCGTATATGACGAGCTTTTGAACAATCGTCCTGTACTTTATTCAGGTGCTACAGAAGGTGCCGGAGGACATCAGTTTATATGTGATGGTTATGAGAATGAATATTTCCATTTCAACTGGGGTTGGGGTGGTGTCAGCGATGGTTACTTTAAACTGACATGTCTTGACCCTGACCAGGAAGGCCAGATTGGTGGTAACGGAATGGACTTCTCTGACAGCCAGCAGATTGTAATCGGTGTACAGCCTCCTGTTGAAGGTACAGTACAGCCTGAAAATTATCTTGAGATTGGTTCTCTCCAGCTTACAAAGAACTTTGACGGAGAATTTACAAAGAGCAATCTTGGAAAAGTTACTATTTCTGTAAGAGCCGTATACGGTATACACTCTGAAAGAAATCTCAATACGACAGTAGGTTTTGGTCTCTATAGTGCAGATAACAAACTTATTGAAGTTAGTTTCACCAAGGCTCACCAGTTCTTTACTGGCGGATACTTTAAAGATAAGGTCATAACAGCACCAGTTACGTTAAGTCCTAAAGCAATTGAAAAAGACGGAACATATTATCTCAGACCAGTTGTTAAGAACGCCAAGGGTGATTTTGAAGTAGTAACAAGTGGTGACAGAAGATACTTTGAAGTTGTAGTTTCTGGTAACAATGTTAAGGTTACTACATACCCTGTTGCAAATGTAGCATTTACAAATGTTCGTGTTGACGGCCCTGTATATACACAGTGCAAGTCTTCTATTTATGCTACAATAGAGAACCTCGGTGATACTTTTGATGGTGTCCTTTATCTTACAGTTGATGGAAAAGTAGAGTCTACAAATCAGGTTGCAATCGTAATGAGAAAAGGCGAGACAAAAGAAGTTAAGATTCCTTTCGTTACATTCGATAATAAGAAACAGAAATTCGGACTCTCTGTAAATGGTGTTTACAATTCTCCTGAAGTTGAGGTTGATGTTCAGCAGGGTGTAACCAGAGGTGCTGCAATCGAGATAGCACCTGCTAAAGACATAACATCTGATGGAAACTATTTTGACATTCCTGTAGAAATTACCAATGGTAAGGATTACAACTACAAGGCACCTATCGGAGCAGTTCTTATGCTTAAGTCTGGTAACACATATAGAGAAGTAAAGACTGTTTATGTTCCTGTAGAAGTACTTAAGGGTGAAAAGACAAATGTTAATGTTCATTTCGAAGGACTTGAATTTAACAAGATATATCATCTTGCCTTTACATATTATTCATATGGACAGGAAAAGATGTTCGGTGGTGTAAATCAGCAGGGAGTTCCTTTGAAGGTATTCTCAAAATATAGAACAGCTGATGCACTCAGCTATTATGATACTGAAGGTAACATGAATTATAAGGTAATCGCATCTGGTGAGACTTATGAGATTCCTGCTAATGCATGTTATGTAAGAGTTCCGAAGACTATTTCTGGCAGAACTATTATTCCTAGCGCAAATAAGAACTGTATATATAGCATATTGCCAGGCGTGTCATCATCAATGTTCGCAAATTGCAACATATTTAAGAACGGCGGTTGTGTTGACATGAAACTGTCAGATGCTTACGAATTCTATTATCCAGAGCCAATATTGGTTAACACTGTAAATCTTACAATCGCTGTTGAAAACTCTATGAATACAATCTTACTGCCGTTTGCTCCTTCACGCGTTACATGTGACGGTGTAGAACTTACAAGAGCAAATTCAGTAGAGGAGTTCGCATCAAAGGATTTCGCACTGCTTCCAATCGTAGCAGAAGATGCTACAACAGTATATTGTGATTTCGATGATACATACGGAGTAGCACCTTCAGTATTGGTTGTAAAGAAAGAACTTGTAGGAAAGTCACTTGTATTCTATGCAGAAGATCTGAATGTTGATTTGAGAACTAAGTTTGTAAGAGGCGATAATTTCATCATCCATAGTTCTAACAAGACAACAGCTTTCGAAGAGCCTATATTTGGTTATGGCGTAAAGGAATTCTCAAAGAATATTAAGACTGCAAAACCATTCAGCCTGTATCTTACATCTACTCTTGCTTCAGATGCAGAAAAGGTTAATATCGTTTATCCCGAAGGCCTTCTCGAAACAGGTATCGATGAGATTGATGCTGACATGAATGGCAAGATGGTTGACGTTTACACAGTTGATGGTGTAAAGGTTAAGACAGCACAGTATGGTGATAAGATGCTCGAAGGTCTGCCTTCAGGTCTCTACATCGTAAACGGAAAGAAATTTGTTAAGTAAACAATTCTAATCTGAATATTAAGCTCCGTACCTAAGGCACGGAGCTTTTTTTATGTCCGGATTGTAATGCCTGCCGCCAAGCCTTTTGACTTCAAGTTTATTCGCATCAAAAGGTTTCGTGACATATATCCTAAGCGATAAATATGTCTTATAAACAACGTATTAAAAGCGATTATCGTAAACACACACTTTTAATCTTATAGTAAGGAGTATTGATATGCGTGAAATTCTTTGATTTTCTGAATAAGGGTCTTTCAGCAACTAACTTACAAATATACGTATATTCATAAGCAAATACATGTGTGCATACTTGCAGATATACGTCTGATTATGCTGCTTTTGTCAGTATAAGTATTTTCGCAATACATTTTAAAATGCCTGTCCTTTACTGTTCTTATAATAATTCAGTTAACAATACCGAATATTCAGACAGCAAAGATCAAATTAGCGTTCGTAAACACACATGCCGTGATAAACGCTCATATAAGAGGGAAACTGACTCTTACCTGTAAGTTGTACGCTATGAGAGTAATATGCCCGTAAAATGTGCTTTCTGCGTGTCTGTGGCGAATTTCTCTATTAGGTTTCTATCTGCTTAGAATATCATTAATCTCTTCTATTTCAGATTCAGGGAAATAATTAGGATTAAATTCTTCGTCATCTTCCATGAACAGCCATTCGCGGCATCTTCTTGCCTCGTGGCTGTCTGGATGCTCGCGCAGTATATACTTTATATGTTCGTATCCATGTACGCCGTTACAGCCTTCTGGAGGGCACATCCCGCCACCTTCGATACATTTAGGATGCTGTATATCTTCTTCAGAAGAAGATAATAATACAATATCATGAATCCAGTTGTCATTACGGTCGTAATGGTAAGTAAGGTGAGTGATGCCCTTAGAAATAATATTATCAACAGTTTCTAATGTGGCGTCTACAAAGTTCAGTTCTTCGTCGTCGAGGTCGTCTTCGTGAGGCATGTATATATTGATACAGTTCCCGTTCTCCGTAGAAAGGAACTTAAAGAAATGCAGATTCTCCCAGCCGAATGCCAGCTGTATAACCTTATGGAATTTAAAAAATGTATAGTTTCCCGGTACGATTACGGTTCTCCATACCTCTGGATTTGATAATCCTGAAAGTTTTATTTTAAAAACATACTTCATACATAAATGCCTCTCTCAGGCCTCAATCTTTTTACAATTCAAAATTAGTAAAAAATCTGTACTGGGATATATGTAACACGAATTTTTATGAAGTTTTTACTAAAAAAACGTATAACGATGTATAATGAACGGTATATTCGTATACCGACAAAAGTTTTTTGTTATCTATAAAAAAGATGAAACAGCGGTTGCTGTTCAGACTTTGACTTTTGCATCAGATATTCCTGCTGTTGTAGGGAGGTTGCATTTGTATGTCTCGATCACAATTTTTGTGATGCTCTTTGTTGAAAAAATGACGAAGCATACCACTGTATGCACAAATCTCTTTTTCCTCTTTTATATTTCCAGAAGTAGTTAAGTGTTGATGTTGAGGACTTATTGTAAATGTTACATGGTCAATTGTGTGAAATTTCCTTTTATAATTTCTCTGGCGTTTTCATTGTTGGAAGTACATTTAAGGCTTAACAAAATGTAGCTGTATGCAGGCCTAAATCAAATATTACATCCTGTACGGATGCATTAACACAAGATGCCGGCATAAAGAATATATGTTTTTTCATGATAGTGTGTATTAAATGTTTGTGTCGTGTCTTAAGAGTAATTATAATAAAAAAAGAGAAGAGGTAGCTACCTCTTCTCTTAATATTGTTTTCTCTTGATATTATTCTTTATTTATTAAAGAACTTCTTACCATTCTGAATGATTATGCCCTTGTAGTTAGCATTAACTTTCTGGCCAGAAACGTTGTACATAGGAGCATTAGTGTCGATTTCTACGTTCTCGATACAGTCGATGTTTGTAGTAGTTTCGGGAGCTGAAATCGGGCAGAGCTGGAGCTTGCCATAGTGAAGTGTGATAATACCCTTTATTTTGAGGATATCCATTCCAACTAATGCCTGAGCATCGCAGTCTGTAACGTGGAACTTGTTGTAGTAAGCAAGTTCGTTGTTGTCAGCGTCTACGAGGTAGTAGTTAGTGTGTGTCTTACCCTTGCTGTCAGTTTCTTCTCTTGAAATCATCTTTACTTTGTTGATGATAACGAGGTTAGAAACCTGTGTCTCTGTAATTTCGGGTATAGTCTTTTCTTCTGCTGTTGCTTCGCCGTCTGTTATTGTAAGAGTTGTGAAGTCTGTGTTAGCTGTAGCACCAAATTCCTTTGTGCCGAAGAAATCGATAGCAGAACCCTTTACTGAACCATTGAGTATGTCACCGTTCTTAACTGTGAGACCTGCATTGTAGAACATTACAGAACCTGTAGCATCTCTTACGAATACTTCCTGTTTCTGTTTACCCTTAGATGTATATTCATTAACGTAGAGAACCTGAGCGTTAACGAGCTTGAGTGTTACGTCTGCACCGTCCTTAACGCAGAGAGCATTGAATGCTGCAATGTTTTCTGCAACTGTCTCTGTTGGTTCGGGAGTTGCACCTGTTGTTCCTGTAACCTTGAAGTCCTTGATGTACCAGTAACAGCAGTTTTTGTTAGTATTTCCACCATTCATATACTTGAATCCGAACTGAACTTCCTTGTTGTTGAATTCAGCAGGAATCTGAAGTTCTGTGAGAACGAGTTCCACCCAGTTCGTTCCATGTTTGATACCAGGAATCTCGACCCATTCGCCACCAACAGTTCTTATTGCCAATGCTGTAGCTTTTTCTACAGGGAATGCATCACTGTAATAGTTGTTAGTGCTGTTGAATGAAACAGTGTTGTTTTCTCCAAGCTTAATAACAGGTGAAACGAAATATGTTGTTACAAGTATTTCACTGTCTGCTTCACCATTACCATAAGCGTAAAGAGCAAGACGGCCTTCATTTCTGTCATTAAGCGTAGCGAAGTCCCACTTATCAGCATTGAATCCTTCCTTAGTCCATGTGTCGATGTTAGCCTTTGTGTCGAATACGATGTTGTAGAGTTCGTTGAGTGTGGGCTCTGGCTTTGGAGCAGCAGTTGTTCCATTAACCTTGAAGTCCTTGATGTACCAGTAACAGCAGTTTTTGTTAGTATTTCCACCATTCATATACTTGAATCCGAACTGAACTTCCTTGTTGTTGAATTCAGCAGGAATCTGAAGTTCTGTGAGAACGAGTTCCACCCAGTTCGTTCCATGTTTGATACCAGGAATCTCGACCCATTCGCCACCAACAGTTCTTATTGCCAATGCTGTAGCTTTTTCTACAGGGAATGCATCACTGTAATAGTTGTTAGTGCTGTTGAATGAAACAGTGTTGTTTTCTCCAAGCTTAATAACAGGTGAAACGAAATATGTTGTTACAAGTATTTCACTGTCTGCTTCACCATTACCATAAGCGTAAAGAGCAAGACGGCCTTCATTTCTGTCATTAAGCGTAGCGAAGTCCCACTTATCAGCATTGAATCCTTCCTTAGTCCATGTGTCGATGTTAGCCTTTGTGTCGAATACGATGCTGTAGAGTTCTGTAGTCTCAGAAGGTGTTGGGTCTACACTGCCTGCTGCAAGAGTAACAGTAACAGATCCTGTTGTAGAAGACTTAGAACAGCTGAATGTTGCTGTTGTCATGTCACCTGCAGGTTCCCATGTTGTACCTGTCAGTGTACCAGCTTCAGCAGAGAAATTGAATTTGCTTGCATTAAATTCAATCTTTGTGATGTTTCTGTTTGCAGAAATGATAAACTGTGTTCCTCCGTATGATCTAAGACCGAAGTTTCCTTTGTAGTCTTTGTACATACGTGTGTTTGTTGAACCATTGGCAGGAGTAACTGTGAATGTAACATCACCGATTTTGATTGACTTGTTTTCAGTAATGTCACCATCTGTCAGTTTACCGTCGCTCCAACCTGTCAGGCCGAACTGTTCGTAGCTGTTAGCTTCGTTGAATGTGAATGTCACTACATCTTGTGCAGATGCGTTAACACCCATTACGAGCATCAGCATACTTGCAAATAAAATTTGTAAATGCTTAATCATAATAGATTGTTTTTAATTAAAATGTTATAAATAGTTATGTTTTAGAAAATCTAAAAAAGGAAGAGGGAAGGCAGATATATACTTCCCCTCTTTTTAAGAATTTTACTTGTTGAAGAACTTCTTACCGTTCTGAAGAACGATACCTTTGAAGTTTGCGTTAACTTTCTGACCTGCAACGTTGTACATAGTAGCATTAACGTTGAATTCTGTATTCTCAACAGTTTCGATGCCTGTGTTTACCGGATCAATCGGGCAGAGCTGCATCTTACCATAGTGCAGTGTGATGATACCTGTGAAGTTAAGGCCAGACTGACCGACTAAGTCCTGAGCATCGTAACCTGCAATGTGGAACTTGTTGTAGTAAGCAAATTCGTTACCATGTACGTCTACCATATAGTAGTTTGTGTGCATGTTACCATTGTTGTCGGGTTCGTCAGCAGAAATAAGCTGAACGTTATTTACAGTGATAAGGTTTGAAATGTCGCTTTCTGTTATTTCGTTCAGAGCCTTAACGTCTCCGACTGGGAGCGAACCTTCTGCAACTGTAAGTGTAGTAACGTCTGTGTTAGATGTAGAAACGAATTCCTTTGTTCCGTGGAAATCTTTTGCAGCACCCTTGATAGAACCATTAAGGATGTCACCATTGGCAACTGTAAGACCAGCATTATAGAACATTAAAGAACCTGTAGCGTCTTTTACGAATACATCTGTCTTTTCGTTACCTTTCTTGTCTGTGTACTTGTTAACGTAAAGAACCTTGGCGTCAGCGAGTTTGAGTGTAACGTCTGCGCCAGTTTCAGTGCAGAGAGCGTTGAATGCTGCAATGTTTTCTGCAACTGTTTCTGTAGGCTCTGGATCTGGAGTAGGATTAGGATCTACGCCGCTGCCTTCACCAAATGTGATGATAATTTTGTTGATGAAAGTGTTGTCCTTGCCTTTTGTGAATGTAAATTCAACAGTGTTTGTACTTACGCCTGCTGTCCATACTGTTTCTGCTACAGAACCTGTGTTAGGAGTAATGATACCTGTTTTGAAGTTATCAAATTCAATCTTTGCAATGTTCTTGTCTGAAGCAATAGTCATTTTACCGCCGTATATACGGAGATTGAAATAGTTTCCACTCTGCCACATACGGTTAGGAGTTCCGTCGTTAGGTGTAACTGTAAGAGTTGTGGAACCTTGTGTTGCTGTAACATTGCTTGTGATGTTGCCAGCCTCTGAACCATTTTTATCAGAGTTTCCTGCAAGACCAAATTGCTCATAGCTTGTTGCTGTACTGAAATCAAATGTAATAACATCCTGTGCAGATGCCGACATACCGAACGCCATCATGATGACGCTCATGAAAATGAGATGTAATTGTTTAATCATAACCTGTCGTATTAAATAAAAAACCTTTTACCTTAAATATTGCATTGCAAATTTAGTCAAATTTCTCATTATCAGCAAAAAAAGGTTGATTAAATGATATTTTTATTTGATATTGACTGGAAATTTATATCCGTCAGGATGTTTAATACCACATATACCGAGGTAGCTGTCTCTGAAACCGAACACAGCTACATACTGGTTGTAGTTCTCTGAATTGTCGGCAAGATTTAGTGTATTTCGCATGCCTTTATTTGTCGTAAGGCATATTGCGACGGTTTTTTCTATGTCTTTTTCGTTAGGTCTGTCGGCAATAAGTACAGCCTGGCTGTGTGTGAAAGGTGCATCAAATTCGGCGTATTTTTTATTTCTTGTACAGTCGCCTACTATTCTCCCTACAACCCAAACCTGACATCTGATGTCTTTCTTAAGAAATTCCGAGACACTGACGATGTCGCCTGTATGATAACCTGTATTGTCTGGTTCTTGAGTTCCACCTTCATCGTTGTTGTCATCTCCTGTGCCGCCATTGTCGTTGGTACCGGTGTCGTCTCCTTTATCTTCGTCGTCATCTTTGTTGTTGTCAATGTCGTCCGAAGAAATTTCTGTGGTTGTTGAATCTTTTCCCTCGCTGCCTGTTTCCACTTTCTCACAGGCAGTGAGAGTAAGTAAGAACGTAAAAAGCAATGTATGTACAAATACATTACTGGTAAGTGTTTTCCTCATTTCATTAAAAATTTATTACAATACAGGCAAAAGTAGCCAATTATATAAACGAACGCAATTATATATGTTGTAAATCTTCTTTAAAGTGTAAATGCATGTTAAATATAAGAAATCTTTCGCTTAAGTATACAAAAAAGCCCCGTCAGCATTTTATTTTGCTGACGGGGCTGAATTAAGTGCTATATATTTTTTACTTTGTTTCGGGAAGCATTATAACTTCAATCTGATCCATGTTCTTGATGAATTCCTTCATGAATTTACAGATGCTTTCAGGTGTCTGAGCATTAACAATGTTTCTGTATTCAGTGTTAAAGTCAATTCCGTAGTCTCTGTATTCTTTGATTGTGTTCAGCCAGTAACCATTAGTCTTTTCCTGGTCACCGATGTTCTTTATCATGAATTCCTGAACTTTCTTCAGCATGTCTGCATCACATTTCTTTGCAAGTCCGGGAACTTCTTTACGAAGAATCTCAAGAGCTACGTCAGCCATTTCGGGCTTCATCGGGCAGTAAGCCTGAATCTCTGCAGCTGTCTCGTAGTCGTTCTTTGACATGCTGCCCCAAGCCTGAACTGTGTATGTTGCACCTCTGTCTTCACGAATTTCCTTAAGGTATATCATGTTAAGGATCTGACCTGCGATGTCTGTCTTGATTGAGTTCTCAAGAGTGTAGGGAAGTTTTGTGTTCTTCCATGTGAGGATAGAGTTAGCAGCAGGAACTTCCATTTCGCGCTTGAATTCGTTAACCACATGACCCTTGGCGTTTGTAAATACGTTCTTGCCCTTTACGATGTTCTTCTGTGAAGGCAGTGCTGCAAGGTACTGCTCGATGAGAGGACGTATTGTAGCTTCGTCGTAGTTACCGATGATATAGAATGTATAGCCATTAGCGTTGGCTGTTCTTTCCTTAGCGATTTCGAGGATTCTGTCATAGCTTATCTTGCTGAGGTCTTCGAGCTTGATTTCAGCGAAACGAGGATTACCGCAGTACATTGTGCTCTTTACAGAGTCGCTGAATATAGCGTTGTTATCTTTGTCTCTGTTCTTAAGTGTAAGTTCGATGGCCTTTATGTTCTTGTCGAATGCCTTCTGATCTTTCTTGATGTTTGTGAAGTTGAGGTAGAGAAGCTGCATCATTGTTTCAACATCCTTAGGAGTTGAGTTACAAGATACGTGCTGGCGTGTCTGTCCGAGTGAGATGTTTACACTTGCGTGCTTGCCTGCAAGAGCTTTCTGCAGTTCGTTGCTGTCAAAGTTTCCAAGACCGCTTGATGCAATTCCGATGGGGAATAATGAGAGGTTTGCAAAGTCCTTCTCGCCATAGAGAGATGAACCACCGAAACCAACACCATACATAACAACCTGATCCTGCTTGTAGTCTGTCTTCTTCAGAACAACCTTAACACCGTTAGAAAGTGTAAGTGTCTTGAAACCAAACTTCTTGCTCTCTTCTTCCTTAACGATCTTACCCTTCTTAGGCATTTCCTTCATGAGGGGTTCGTTCTTTACTTTATCAACGTATGCTTCGAGTTTTGCTGCGCGTGCCTTGTTTACAGCTTCGAGCAGTCCCTGTTCTGTAGGATACTGACGACCATCCTTTTCAACGTTGTAGTTAAGAACTACGAGGTTCTTGTTTGTTTCAGGAACGAGATTCTTGATGATTTCGTTAACCATCTGAACAGGAATGTTAGGAATTACCATGCTCATGAACTGGTATTCGTCGTCGATAGAAGCTATAGGTTCGTTCTCGAGGAAGTTTTCTGTATATTCGCTGCAGAACTGGTTGTTAGAACGTCTGTCCTTGTTAGAGTAAGCTTTGTCGTATTCGCTTAATATGTTTGCCTTGTAACGTGCATATTCTGTTTCTGTGAAACCAAACTTAGCAGCTCTGAGTGCTTCTTCCATGACAGCTGTTGTTGTAGCATAGATGTCGTTCTCTGTCTTGGGAACACCACCGAGTGTGAAGGCACCCTTAGTGCTTGCAAGTACGTAGTTGCTGTCATATCCGAATGCCTGAACATAAGGACAGTTGGCATCCTGAGCAGCCTCTGCAAGACGATCGTTAAGCATTGATGTTGCAGCATTGATTGCAAACTGCAACAACCAGTACTGTGTATTAGCCTTAACTTCTGCAGGGATAACGTCGTGCTTAATCATTATCTGAATAACGTTGTTCTGCTGTTCCTTATCTTTCTCAACGATTACGATAGGCTCTTCGTTGTCGGCAACACCGTCTCTAACAACCTTTGCAGGGTTAGCCGGCATCTTAATGCCACCGAAGTATTCCTTAATCTTGTTCTCCATGTAGTCAACATCAATGTCACCAACTACGATGATAGCCTGGTTGTCGGGACGATACCACTTCTCGTAGTAGTCTCTAAGTACCTGATGTTTGAAGTTAAGAACGATGTCCATCAGACCGATAGGCATTCTGTGTGCATATTTTGCACCTTCCTTGCCAGCGGGATACATCTTGGGAAGTGCACGTGTAAGCATACGCTGCTGAGCGCTGTTACGTACACGCCATTCTTCGTGAATGACACCACGTTCCTTATCTATTTCTTCACCTTCGAGGAGAAGTCCGTCTGCCCAGTCGGCAAGGATAAGAAGACAAGAGTCTACTGCAGACTGACGTGTTGCAGGAACATTAGAAATGTTGTAAACAGTACGGTCGATTGATGTATAAGCGTTAAGGTCCTGACCGAACTTAACACCAATGCTTTCGCAATATCTCAGGATGTTGTCACCAGGGAAATGCTTTGTACCATTGAAACACATGTGCTCAAGGAAGTGAGCCAGACCCTGCTGGTCGTCGTTTTCCTGTAATGAACCTACGCGCTGTGCGATAAAGAGTTCGCAACGATCTTTAGGCCATTCGTTATGACGAATGTAATAAGTAAGACCGTTTTCTAACTTGCCCTTGCGCACTGCAGGATCATCCTGGATGGCGGGCAGTTGCTGTGCTGATGCTGCTGAAGCAATCAGTACAAACAGTAAAAGAAATAGATTTTTTAATTTCATATTTGTAGTATTATGTTTTCTAATAGGCAAAGGTAGATAAAAAAAACTTTGCCGTGCAAATATATATGTTATTTTTAGGTTAAAGTGTATCTTTACGTATGTTTCTGGGGTGATGGTTAAGTATTTCCTCTCGTAAAGTGGTTGTGTCGATGTGGGTATATATTTCTGTCGTTCCTATACTCTCGTGTCCTAACATCATCTGAATGGCACGCAGATCGGCTCCTCCTTCAAGCAGTGCGGTGGCAAAAGAATGTCGCAGCGTGTGTGGACTTACAGTCTTTTTTATACCGGCCATGGCTGCTGCCTGCTTAATGATTATCAGTATCATGGTGCGTGTAAGATGTGCCCCGCGACGGTTTAAGAATACATAATCTTCTTCTCCGTTTTTGATATTCATTATGTTACGGTCGGCAAACCAGTATTGTATTTCCTTTATCGCTTTCTTTGAAATAGGTACAAGGCGCTCTTTATTACCCTTTCCCAGTATACGTACGAATCCTTCGTCCATATAAAGGCATGATATCTTAAGATTTACAAGTTCGCTTACGCGCAGACCACAGCTGAAAAGAACTTCTATAATTGCGCGGTTACGCTGTCCCTCCCATTTACCTGTGTCAATCACGGCTTCCATTTTATCAATTTCTTCCTCGGTGAGTACTTCTGGCAGATGTTCTCCTGTCTGAGGCGATTCAAGTAGTTCTGTAGGGTCGGTTTCTATATATCCGTCGAGGAACAGGTATTTGAAAAACGAACGTATGCCGCTGAGTATTCTGGATATAGATCTAGGCACTATGCCGATGTCGTAGAGTGTAGCAGCAAAGTTCTGTAAATCTGTAAGCTCTACATCCTTTATGTCTTTGTTTTCGTGTTTCAGAAATATGATGAGTTTATCTAAGTCGCGTATGTATGCATCCAGAGTGTTTGCCGAATGATTCTTCTCCAACTTTAGATATCTTATATAATTTTCTATTAATTTGCTCTGTTTTTCCATATTGATGGTAACAATTTTGTGTTACACTGACAAATTTGTTATATTTGTCAGTGGCAAATATACTAATTATATTTTTAAAGATATGAAAATAGCTATAATTAACGGCCCTAATCTGAATATGCTTGGCAGAAGAGAACCTGAAATATATGGAAATAAAGACTTTGAAACTTTTATTGGTGAACTGCGCAGCGAGAATCCTGACGTCGAGATACATTACGGACAGAGCAACTGTGAAGGTGTTCTGATAGATCTTCTGCAAAAAGAAAACGAATGTGCTGATGGCGTAATTCTTAATGCCGGAGCATATACGCATACGAGTATAGCACTGTTAGACTGTATTCGGAGTTTGCAGATACCTGTTATCGAAGTTCATATAAGTAATGTACACGCGCGTGAGGAATTTCGTCGTCATTCTATGATATCTCCTGCGTGTCTCGGAGTTATATGTGGTTTCGGTCTTGATTCGTATCGTCTGGCGATGATGGCATTAAAGAGAAAAGTATCCTTGTAATCCAGTTTATTTTTTCCTAATAATTGTCAGTCCGTCTCTTAGCGGAAGTATAACTCTTTCTACTCTTTCGTCGGTTGCAACGAAATCGTTAAAGTGGTCTATTCCTATGGTCTGCTTATCACTGCTTTTGGGAACTTCCAGAACATGGCCGTCCCATAAAGTGTTATCGGCAAGAATAAAGCCGCCAGGTCGCAGTATCTTTAATGCCATTTCGTAAGTTTCAAGATATGTCCTTTTATCTCCGTCTATGAAGGCCATGTCAAAAGTAATTCCTAACTTCGGGGCTTCTTCTATGGCATCGCCGATGATAAATTCAATCTTGTCGGCAACTGCTGAGTTCTCTATCCATGGACGAGTAAATTCTTCCTGCTCGTCGTTTATTTCAAAAGTGTAAACTTTCCCGCCTTCGTCAAGACCTTCTGCAAGACAAATTGCACTGTAACCGCTGAAAGTCCCGACTTCAAGTATATTTTTAGGACGGATCATTTTTACTAACATCTTTAAAAGACGTCCCTGAAGATGACCGCTTGCCATCCTTCCTCTTAACAGATGTATGTTTGTGGCTCTGTATAAGTTGTAAAGATAGTCACCTTCTTTGTCAATATGTTTCAGTATGTACTCGTTTATATCTTCGTTTGAAAAACTGTCCATCTCTTATTATTTTTTTAATTCTGGATAACTTATTCGTGTATGGTAGATAGATTTAAGTTTCTCTATTAATACCAATTTCGCATTTTCAATATCGCGGAATGTTATAGGACAGTTCTTAAAGCGTCCTTCATTTAACTGATTGTCAATAAGACGATTTACCAATTCGCTTATGCTCTCTTCTGTATAATTAGGAAGTGAACGTGATGCAGCTTCTACTGTGTCGGCCATTGCAAGTATAGCCTGCTCTTTTGTGAAAGGATCAGGTCCTGGATATGTGAACAGAGCCTTGTCGACTTCTTCATCGGGATGGGCATTCTTATAGTTGATGTAAAAATACTTTGCCATTCCTGAGCCATGATGAGTGTTTATGAAATTCTTTATTACAGATGGAAGGTTTATCTGTTCTGCCATCTTCAGTCCTTCGGTAACATGACTTATTATTATCTGAGCACTTTCAAGGTCGGTAATTCTTTCGTGCGGGTTCACTCCTGCCTGATTTTCTGTAAAGAACACGGGGTTACTCATCTTTCCGATGTCGTGGTACATTGCGCCTGTTCTCACGAGTAACGACTTTGCACCAATCTTGTCGGCTATTGCAGCAGCTAAGTTGCCTACTGTAACCGAGTGCTGGAATGTACCAGGAGCGACCTCGCTGAGTTTTCTCAGAATTTCATTATTCGTGTTAGAAAGCTCAATAAGAGTTACGTTAGATATAAATCCAAATGCCTTTTCTATAATGTACATGAGAGGGTATGCGAACAGAATGAAGACTCCGCTTATTGCAAACATTGCAAACATTCCCCAGTCCATTTTCTCTGAATTGTTATTCTGCATTAGCTGTAATGCAATGTATACGGCACTGCTTGACAGTGTTATGAAAATAGCCGTGTTGAATATCTGTGCTCTTTTTGACAGTTCGTTAATAGAATAAATGGCTACCATACCGGCTACCAACTCTATAATTATGAAATCATACTGATATTTTAGTGCTGTTGAACATAGAAGAATCATTGTGGTATGTACCACGAAAGCTGTTCTTGAGTCCATGAATACACGTGTAAGAATAGGAACCATCGCAAATGGAAGTAAGTATATATTGAAGAAATTATACTTAACCATAAGGAATACTATTACCGGGAACACAAGAATCTGTGCATACAGCATCATCATATATCTTGTATTGCTGAAGTATTCTCTTCTGAACAGACCGAGGTAGACTGTAAACAGTATAAGAATTATTGCGACAAACAGAATCTGACCATATAATACATAGTGCATCTCGGAAGAGTCTGTCTTCCTTCGTTCCATCTCTCTCTCGAATGAATTGAGAATTCTGTACACGTGTTCGTCTACTATTTCTCCTTTTCCAATGACTTTCTGACCGCTCATAACCATGCCGCTGGCTATTGGCAGTGAACTTAGAATATCATTGAGCTCGCTTTCACTTAGAGTTTTGTCGTAGATAACATTGGGTACGATGAACTCGTTCAAATTATATTTCTGTAGCTCCTGCCTGTGCTGGGCCAGATGCCTTTCTGCGAATAGTTGCTCATAAGCAGCCATTGTAGAATAGGTATCGTTAGAGCTTGCGCTTGTGGCCGTCTTCTCTCTAATTATTCTTATTCTGCATGTAGAATCTTTGAAAACTTGAGAATATTCTGGGGCTGAGATAACACCTTTCTTATAAAATTCATGCAGTTTGGATGCTATTATGTTTACATAGTTGCCTGGAAGATCTTTGAATCCTTTTTCAAATTTCTTCTTCAAACGGTTTATCTGTATCTTCTCTACTTCCGGGTTGTACGTAAAGTAAGGCTCGAACATCTTAGTAAGACTGTCCTTCTCCTGCTTTATGGTTGATTCACTTTTATAAATAGGGAAGTCGAACTTTGCAATAAATGAACCGTACATCCAAGGTTTGCCTATGTCATATCTCAGTAATCTTGCCTCGTTCCTTGGAAGAAACCATACAATTATAATAGTCATTACTGCTATGAAAGCAGATTGTTTTATGACATTTCTCCAAAAGTGGTTATCGGGAGTATTAAATCTAATCATATGCGCTAAATAATGTATTTATTCTGCGAAAATACAAAAAAAATACTCCATAGTGCGAAAAAAAGATTATTTTTGCAAAAATTAATTGTATTGTCTCCATAATATGGCAGAAAAAAGAGTAAGAGTACGTTTTGCACCAAGTCCTACAGGGGCTTTGCATATCGGCGGTGTAAGAACCGCGTTATATAATTATCTGTTTGCCCGCCAGCACGGTGGCGAACTTGTTTTCAGAATAGAAGATACCGATTCGAATCGTTTTGTTCCTGGTGCGGAGCAGTATATTTTGGATTCATTTAAATGGCTTGGTATTAAATTTGACGAAGGTGTTAGTTTCGGTGGCGAATATGGACCTTACAGACAGAGTGAGCGTAAAAGCATATATAAGAAATATGTAAAAGAACTTCTCGATAAAGGTAAGGCTTATATAGCTTTTGATACTCCCGAAGAACTGGAAGCAAAAAGACAGGAAATACAGAATTTCCAATACGACGCAAAGACACGTCTGAGCATGCGTAATTCGCTGAGTATGCCTGAAGAAGAGGTAAACAAACTTATTGCGGATGGCGTGAACTATGTAGTGCGTTTTAAGGTTGAACCTGGAATTGCAGTACATGTAAATGATATGATTCGTGGTGATGTATGTATTATGAGCGACATCATTGACGATAAGGTTCTTTATAAGAATTCTGATGAACTTCCTACATATCATCTCGCAAATATTGTTGATGATCATCTGATGGAAATATCGCACGTTATACGTGGTGAGGAATGGCTGCCGAGTGCACCGCTTCATGTTATGCTTTATCAGGCATTCGGTTGGGAAGACACAATGCCTCGTTTTGCACACCTTCCTCTGCTGCTCAAACCTGAGGGCAAGGGTAAGCTGAGCAAGCGTGATGGTGATCGTCTTGGATTCCCTGTGTTCCCGCTCGAATGGCACGATCCTGCAACAGGAGAAATCTCTTCTGGTTATAGAGAAAGCGGATATTTCCCTGAGGCAGTTGTTAATTTCCTTGCATTGTTAGGATGGAATCCTGGAACAGAACAGGAGTTATTCAGTCTTGACGAACTTGTAAATGTGTTCGATATTTCAAAGTGTAGCAAGGCTGGTGCACATTTCGATTATAAGAAGTGCGTATGGTTCAATCACGAATACATGCTTCGTAAGAGCGATGACGAAATAGCAAAACTCTTTGCACCTATTGTTGCAAACAATGGCGTAGACGTTCCTTTAGAGAGTGTAAGGAAGGTTGTTTCAATGATGAAAGACCGTGTAAACTTCGTTTCAGAACTCTGGGATCTTTGTTCATTCTTCTTCATTGCTCCGACAGAATATGATGAAAAGACAGTTAAGAAGCACTGGAAAGAAGATTCACCTGAGGTAATGACAGAACTGATGGGAGTAATCGAAGGAATAGACGACTTTGATAACATGGAACATCAGGAAGAAGTTGTTAAGGAATGGATTGCAGCAAAAGAATACAAGATGGGTCATGTAATGAATGCATGGCGTCTTACACTTGTAGGTGTCGGTAAGGGTCCTGGCATGTTCGATATTACTACATTCCTTGGAAAGGAAGAGACACTTCGCAGAATGAAAGCTGCGATAAATAGTGAACAATTAAAGAAATAATATATAGAGGTGTACAGTCTAACTATATACTTATACCTGTTAGGAGTCGCAATAGGAAGTATTTTCAATAAGAAAATCAAAACTATGTGGCGCGGAGAAAAGCATACTTTCGACGTGCTTAAGGAGAAGGTAGACCCCAAGGCAAAGTACGTATGGTTCCATGCTGCCTCGCTCGGAGAGTTCGAGCAGGGCAGACCCATAATGGAGCATTTCCGTTCGGAACATCCTGAGTATAAAATACTTCTTACGTTCTTTTCACCCTCAGGCTATGAGGTAAGAAAGAACTATGAAGGAGCGGACATCGTATGTTATCTGCCGCTTGATACTCCGGGAAATGCAAAACGATTCTTGAAACTGGTCAGTCCTTCGATGGCTTTCTTTATTAAGTACGAATTTTGGTGGAATTATCTCCGTGTACTTAAAAAGAAGAATATTCCTGTATACAGTGTTAGCAGTATATTTCGCGATGAGCAGATATTCTTCAAATGGTACGGAAACAGCTACAAGCATGTCCTTGACTGCTTCGACCATTTCTTTGTACAGAATGAAAAGAGCCGTAAACTTCTTTCAGGAATAGGACTGGATAATGTAACAATCACTGGTGACACACGCTTTGACCGCGTTATTGATATAAAGAACGAAGCAAAGCAACTGCCCGTTGTAGAATCATTCAGAGGTTCTTCTAAAGTATTTGTTGCAGGAAGCAGCTGGGCTCCCGACGAAGACATCTTTATAAAGTTCTTTAACGAACATACCGACTGGAAACTTATCATAGCTCCACATGTAGTAAATGAAGAGCATGTAAAACAGATTACAGACAAACTCAATCGTAAGACTGTAAGATACACACAGACAGATGAAGCAGAGGCAGCGAATGCCGACTGCCTTATCATAGATTGTTACGGAATGCTTTCGAGCATATACAATTATGGTGATGTCTCTTATGTAGGCGGAGGATTTGGCGTAGGAATACACAATGTCCTTGAGGCTGCAGTATGGGGAATGCCCGTAATATTTGGTCCTAACAATCAGCGTTTTCAGGAAGCGCAGGAACTTAAGGCTGCCGATGGTGGTTTTGAGATAAAGGATTATGATGACTTTGTTAAGATTATGTCCAGCTTCATGAACGATGCACATCATCTTGAAGAATGCGGAGTCAAGGCTTCGGAATATGTAGCTTCTAAGTCAGGAGCTACGAAAAAGATACTTTCATCTTTAAAGTTCTTCTAAAGAAATATCAGAACAATCTGTAAACTATACGTGTCCCGGTTTATGACATAACAATCGTAAACCGGGACATTTTGTTTATATGCAAGTACAGTATAAACGCTCTTTTCTATATAAGTGCAAACGTTTGCATGTTGCGTTATGTCAATCGGATAAATCTAAATTGTATTTGTATATTATAAATTGCTAATTTTACACCAAAATACTAACCCTAACGTATATGAATTTGCAATTTAACATAGACTATCGTACAGTATACGGCGAAGACGTCATACTAAATGTTATTGAAGAAGGCGAAGGCATTTCTAAATACAGAATGACTACTAACGACGGACTTCGTTGGACGATTAGTTTAAACCGACTTTTTGAATGCGGCAGTGTAGTAAACTATTTCTATTCTGTAGAAAGAGACGGATGTGAGGAAAGACACGAATGGAAGGTGCAGTCGCACCGACTTGAAATCAATAGCGAGACACGCGGCTATTATGTAATTTACGACCGATGGATAGATGTTCCAGGCGATGCATATATGTATACTTCGGCATTTACGGAATGTCTTAACAGAAGAACTCTTTCGCGTATACCCGAAATGAAAGCACTTTCGGCATTACGTATCAAGGTAAGAGCTCCGCAGTTACGTTCTAACGAATATCTTGCAGTAGTAGGAAACGATGATATTCTTGGTAACTGGGATTGTCACAAAGCAGTTAAGATGCTCGAACATACCCATAACGAATGGATTGTAGACATCGACACCACATTGCTGAGACGTCCTGTCATAGAGTTTAAGTTTGTTGCAGTTAATTCAACAAGTGTTCACGACTGCCTGTGGGAGAATGGTGACAACAGAACGATAATACTTCCCGAAATGGGACGTGGAGAAACAATAGTTTACGAGTTTGAGCAGGCAAATTTCAATAAAGGTAACCAGAAGTGTGCCGGAACTCTTGTTCCCGTGTTCTCTCTTAAGTCAGAAAGCAGTTTCGGCGTAGGTGACTTCGGAGACCTTAAGAAGATGATAGACTGGGTGGCCTATACACATCAGCGAGTATTGCAGATTCTGCCTATAAATGATACAACAATCACACACACATGGACAGACTCTTATCCTTACAGCTGCATCAGCGTGTTTGCACTCCATCCTCAGTATGCCGACCTGAACAGTCTGCCCGAAATCAAGGACGCGAAGAAAAAGAAACACTTTGAGAAGATAAGAAAAGAACTCAATGCCCTCTCGCAGATAGACTACGAAAAGGTTAATGATGCAAAGACCGAATATCTTAAGGAACTCTTTGCACAGGAAGGAGAGAAAGTATTTGCAAGTAAAGAATTCGAGCAGTTCTTTGAAGATACACAGAAATGGCTTGTTCCATACGCACAGTATTGTTATTTCAGAGATACATTCGGAACAGCCGACTTTACAAAGTGGAGCGGTCATCTGAGTTTCTGCGAAGCAGACCGAGTAAGCCTGTCATATCCCTCAGGAAAAGATTTCAGTACAGTAGCTTTTTATTATTACGTTCAGTTTGTGCTCAATACTCAGATGGTAGAGGCACACCGTCACGCACAGAAGAAAGGCGTTATACTCAAGGGCGATATTCCTATCGGTGTTAATCGTTACGGATGTGATGTATGGACAGAGCCGCGTTACTTCAATCTTAACGGACAGGCAGGAGCTCCGCCAGATGACTTCTCGGTAAACGGACAGAACTGGGGTTTCCCGACATACAACTGGGATGAAATGATTAAGGACGGATGTGCATGGTGGGAACGCCGCTTCACAAATATGGGCAAGTTCTTCGATGCATATCGTATCGACCACGTCTTAGGATTCTTCCGTATATGGGAGATTCCCATCAGTTCGGTTCACGGACTTCTCGGACAGTTCTCGCCCTCACTCGGAATGACACGCGAGGAGATAGAAGGTTACGGTCTGCATTTCCAGGAGAATTTCTTCACAGAACCATTTATCTCAGACTGGATTATAAACGAGATGTTTGGCAAGTGGGCGGACAAGGTACGTCAGGAATATCTTGACCATACACACGACGACATATATGTTCTGAAGACAGAATACAATACTCAGCGTAAGATTGAAAAGGCATTCGAAGGCAAGGAGACAGCCGACGACATCTGGATAAGAGACGGACTGTACTCGTTAGTAAGCAATGTACTCTTCCTGCGCGACAATAAAGATCCTAACAAGTTCCATCCGAGAATCTCGGCACAGTTCAGCTATGTCTACCGCGCACTCTACGATTGCGACAAGTACGTATTCAACAAACTGTACAACGACTACTACTATCGCCGTAACAATCAGTTCTGGTACGTTGAGGCTATGAAGAAACTTCCGCGCCTTGTTGAGGCTACACGAATGTTAGTATGTGCAGAAGACTTAGGCATGGTGCCCGACTGCGTTCCATGGGTAATGGATCAGTTACGCATTCTGAGTCTTGAAGTACAGAGCATGCCGAAGAATCCGAGACTTAAGTTTGGCAACCTTTCGCAGAACCCATATCGTTCGGTAGCAACAATATCGTCACACGACATGCCTACACTCAGACAGTGGTGGGACGAAGACGTTCAGCGTTCACAGGAATACTTCAATGCCGTGCTTTATAAGGGCGGTGCAGCACCTCATCCGATGCCGGGATGGCTGGCAGAAGACATCATATCACGCCATTTGTGCAGTAACTCTATGCTCTGCATCCTTTCCATTCAGGACTGGATGGCAATGGACGAGAATATTCGCAATGCCGACAAAGATGCCGAGCGCATTAACATACCTGCAAATCCTAAACATTACTGGCGTTACCGCATGCACGTAAGCATAGAAGAACTTATGAAAAACGATAAGTTCAACGGTAAACTCATAGAAGTAATAAGACAGGGTGACAGATTTTGATACACCATTAAAACAAATATCATAAATGAAGAAACTTAATATTATATTATTATCACTCATTATGACCGTTGCGGCAATGGCTCAGGACATTAAGTCGCCTAACGGTGATGTGAAAGTGAATTTCTTTGTACAGAACGGCCGTCCCATGTATGAGATGAGCTATAAAGGCAAGGCAGTTATTAAACCCAGCGGCCTCGGATTGCAGCTTCTCAAGAACAAGAAAGCATCGAAACAGTTTAACGAGACCGACCTTATGGATGGTTTTGCGATAAAAGATGTAGCAACGTCTTCGTTCGACGAAACATGGCAGCCCGTGTGGGGAGAGACAAAAGATATTCGTAACAACTACAACGAGATGGCAGTTACACTTCATCAGGCATCTGCCGACCGTACCATACTTATACGTTTCCGCGTATATGATTACGGAATGGGACTGCGTTACGAATTCCCGCAGACAAAGAATCTGAATTACTTCCTGATAAAGGAAGAGAACACAGAGTTTGCTATGGCAGGCGACCACATGGCATGGTGGATTCCTGGAGATTACGATACACAGGAATACGTCATACAGGAATGCCGCCTTTCTGAAATCAGAGGAAAGATGAAAGATGCCATCAGCGACAATGCATCACAGACGCCCATCGGAGGAGCTGCCGTACAGACTGCACTTCAGATGAAGACAGACGACGGACTCTATATCAACATCCACGAGGCAGCATGTATTAATTATGCAACCATGCACCTCGAACTCGATGACAAGAACATGGTGTTCAAGTCGCACCTCACACCCGATGCCGAAGGAACAAAGGGTTATATGCAGACACCATGCACAACACCGTGGCGTACGGTGCTTGTAAGCGATGATGCACGCGATATGCTTTCACAGAAACTCATTCTCAACCTGAACGAGCCATGCAAGATAGAAGATACTTCATGGATACATCCCGTAAAATACTGCGGAGTGTGGTGGGAGATGATTGTAGGCAGAAACTCATGGCAGTACACCGACGATCTTATTTCTGTAAAGCTTGGCGAGACAGACTATACGAAGACAAGACCCAACGGAAAGCATGGTGCAAACAACGAAGAAGTTAAGCGTTACATAGATTTCGCAGCAAAGAACGGACTCGACGAAGTATTGGTTGAAGGCTGGAACGAAGGCTGGGAAGACTGGTTCGGACATTCAAAGGATTATGTCTTCGACTTCCTTACACCTTATCCCGACTTCGACATAAAAATGCTTAACGAATATGCACACTCAAAAGGTGTGAAACTCATGATGCATCACGAGACATCAAGTTCTATTATGAACTACGAACGTCATCTCGAACCCGCATACCAGCTTATGAACAAGTATGGTTACGATGCCGTGAAGAGCGGATACGTAGGCGACATCATTCCCCGTGGCGAACACCATTACGGTCAGATAGCAAACAATCATTATCTGCACTGCATCAAGGAAGCAGCAAAGCACAAGATTATGGTCAATGCACATGAGGCAGTACGTCCTACAGGTCTGTGCCGTACATATCCAAACATGGTAGGTAACGAGAGTGCGCGAGGAACAGAGTTCGAGGCATTTGGCGGAAACACACCTTCGCATACAGTTCTTCTGCCGTTTACAAGATTACAGGGCGGTCCGATGGACTACACTCCGGGTATCTTCGAGACACAGCTCAGCACATGGAGCGACAATCCTTCATGGGTACGTACCACATTGTGCGGACAGCTCTCGCTCTACCTCGTTATGTACAGTCCGTTGCAGATGGCAGCCGACCTTCCCGAACACTACGAGAAGTACGATGATGCCTTCCAGTTCATCCGCGACGTAGCATTAGACTGGGACGATTCAAAGTATCTCGAAGCAGAACCAGGCGACTACATCACCGTGGCACGCAAGGCAAAGGGAACAGACAACTGGTTCGTAGGCGGCAAATGCGATGAGAACGGACATGATGCAAAGGTAGTGCTCGACTTCCTTGATAAGGGAAAGAAGTACGAATGTACAATCTATCAGGATGCAAAGGATGCACACTACAAAGACAATCCCAAGGCATACAAGATTATAAAGAAGACTGTAAAGAAGGGCGATACCTTAAAGATTAAGGAAGTTCCCGGCGGAGGTTTCGCCATTAGTCTGTTTGCAAAATAACATAATCATATACCAACAATCATATTAAAACATACTAACACAGAGATGAAGAAATTATTATTTCTTGCGATGATGACTGTCATGAGTTCAATAAGTCAGGCACAGGATTTCGAAGAAGTGAGATATTCTCCAGAGCAGACGACATTCAGCGTCTTTGCCCCCGACAGTGCAGAGACAGTTATTCTGCGATTGTTCGATAACGGCAGCGGCGGATGGGCATATAAGACCTTACAGATGGCACATTCGGGTAAGGACCGTTACACAATCACTGTAGACGGAAACTTAGACGGAAAGTTCTACACTTTCGATACCTCATACGGTCAGTATCCCGGTGTGTTTGCCAAGGCAGTAGGCGTTAATGGTAACCGCGGTGCAGTGATAGATATGTCGAAGACCAATCCCGAAGGATGGGAAAACGACGTACGTCCGGCAATAAAGAACTATACCGACCTCATCATATACGAGATGCACCACAGAGACTTTTCTATTGATGCATCATCGGGCATACAGAACAAGGGAAAGTTCCTTGCACTTACAGAGCCGCGTGCCATCGAGCATCTTAAGAAGTTAGGGGTAAATGCCGTTCATATTCTGCCGTCGTTCGATTATGCTACGATAGACGAAGAACACCTTGAACGCAGTCAGTACAACTGGGGATATGATCCTAAGAACTACAATGTTCCCGAAGGCTCTTACTCTACAGACCCGTACAATCCTGTCGTAAGAATAAAAGAATTCAAGCAGATGGTACAGGCACTGCATAAGGCGGGCATCCGTGTCATACTCGATGTAGTTTATAACCACACGCACAATACAGATGCGAGCAACTTTCACAAGGCATATCCGGGTTACTTCTATCGTTATAATGCCGACGGAACTCCTGCCAACGCTTCGGCGTGCGGTAACGAGGTTGCCTCTGAAAAAGAGATGGTACGCGAGTACATGATAGAATCCGTATTATACTGGATAAACGAATATCATATCGACGGATTCCGTTTCGACCTCATGGGCATTCACGACATTGAGACAATGAACAAGATACGTAAGGCCGTCGATGCAGTAGATCCTTCTATCTTTATCTATGGCGAAGGCTGGGCAGCTGGCGAATGTGCCATTCCTTACGAACAGCTTGCAATGAAAGTACATATCAACCAGATGCCACGCATCGCAGCGTTCTCTGACGAAATGCGTGATGCACTGCGCGGTCCGTTCAACGATGACACAAAGGGAGGATTCCTTGCAGGTGTCGGCGGACAGGAAGAGAGCATCAAGTTTGGCATAGCAGGCGGAATAAATCATCCTCAGATAGACTTTTCTAAGGTAAATTATGCCAAGGCACCGTGGACCAACGAACCGTCGCAGATGATAGCATACGTAAGCTGTCACGACGATATGTGCATGAACGACCGTCTTGAGGCAAGTATTAAGGGCATATCAGAGAAAGAGAAGATTCGCCTTAATCTGCTTGCACAGACAGCAGTGTTTACGTCGCAGGGTGTTCCGTTCATGCTTTCTGGCGAAGAGATGATGCGCGACAAGAAGGGCGTTCACAACAGCTATTGTTCTCCCGACAGCATCAATCGTCTCGACTGGAATAATCTTGAGCGTTATCCCGAAGTGTTCGATTACTATCGCGGACTCATTGCTCTGCGTAAGGCACATCCCGCATTCCGCATGAACGATGCCGAAGAAGTAAAGCGCAACTTAGAGTTCATGGATGTTCCCGAAGGCGTGGTGGCATACAGACTGAAGAATCATGCCGGCGGCGATAAGAGTGCTGAGATCATAGTAATCTTAAATGCCAACAGATATAAGATAACGGCAAGCGTTCCTAAGGGAAGATACACTGTTGTATGCCGTGACGGAGTAGTGTCTGAAAAGGGACTCGGAAAAGTTCGCGGTGGCAGTGTCGAAGTGGCAATGCAGTCGGCACTTATACTTGTAAAATAAACTATAACATAAAACTGATAACCAACGATATGAAAAAGATTTTAGCTTCATTGTTCCTCCTGCTTGCGGTGACTACAGTCGGTGCACAGGTAAATGTGGACAAGATAGAACCTACAAACTGGTTTGTGGGAATGAAGAATCCCTCGCTACAGCTTATGGTTTATGGCGACGGAATAGCATCGGCAGATGTAACTACAGACTATGCAGGCGTTAAGGTGGACAGCATAGTACGTCCCGGAAGTGACAACTATCTTCTGGTGTATCTTAACATAAAGGATGCAAAGCCCGGTAAGATGACACTTAAGTTTGCCAATGGCAGAAAGACAAAGAAGGTGAGCTACGAACTTCGAGAACGCGAGATGGCAGGAAGCGAACGTGTAGGTTTCGACATAACCGACGTTCTGTATATGCTTATGCCCGACCGCTTTGCCGATGGCGACGAGAGCAACAACCAGATTAAGGGCATGAACAAATATACATGCAACCGTAACGAACCCAGTCTGCGTCATGGCGGCGACCTTGAAGGAATACGCCAGCATCTCGATTACTTCACAGAACTCGGCGTAACAGCACTCTGGTTTACACCTGTACTGGAGAACAATTCGCCCGACGACAGCAATATGCAGAGCACTTACCACGGATATGCAACTACAGACTATTACAACGTAGATCCACGTTTCGGTACTAATGCCGACTATAAGCGTCTTGCCGATGAGGCTCATGCAAAGGGCATCAAGATAGTAATGGACATGATATTCAATCACTGTGGCGAATATCATCCCTGGCTGAAGGATATGCCTTCGAAGGACTGGTTTAACGAACCCGACTATAAGAACAATTATCTTCAGACAAGTTACAAACTTACTCCTGTGATGGACCCTTATGCAAGTAAGATAGACTTGCGTGAGACTGTAGACGGATGGTTCGTTCCTTCAATGCCCGACCTCAATCAGAAGAATACACACGTAATGAGATACCTCATTCAGAACAGCAAGTGGTGGATTGAGACTGTAGGCATCGACGGCATACGTATGGACACATATCCTTATGCCGATGCAAAGGCAATGTCAGACTGGATGAAAGAACTTGACGAAGAATATCCTAACTTTAACGTAGTAGGCGAGACATGGGTTACAGAACCTGCATACACCGCTTCATGGCAGAAAGACTCTCCTCTGAATCATATTAACAGTTATCTTAAGACCGTGATGGACTTCAGTTTCTACGACAAGATGAACATGGCGAAGAACGAAGAAACCGACGGATGGTGGGGTGGATACAACCGCCTGTACAATAGTTTTGTATACGATTACCTCTATGTAAATCCCTCAAGCGTCATGGCATTCATAGAGAACCACGACACCGACAGATTCTTAGGCAACGGCAACGATGTCCCTGCACTCAGACAGGCACTCTCTCTGCTCCTCACTACACGCCGCATACCGCAGCTTTATTACGGAACAGAGGTTTTGATGAACGGTACCAAGAGCAAGACCGACGGAAATGTACGTAAGGATTTCCCCGGAGGTTTCAAGGGCGATGCAAAGAACGCATTTACAGAAGAGGGCAGAACTGCAGAACAGAACGAAATGTTCGGCTGGCTCAGCAAAGTTCTGCACTGGCGTAAGGGTAATGATGTAATTACAAAGGGAACCATGACACAGTTTACCCCTTACAACGGAATATACGTTATTGCACGCCGTTACAACGGAAAGACTGTTATGACGGTGCTCAACGGAACAACAAAGCCTGCAAAGTTCTCTGTAAAGAGATATAAGGAACTTTACGGCTGCTGCGCCAAAGCTGTGGACGTTACTTCGGGTAAGACATATTCTCTTGCAGAAGATTTCGAGATGACTCCGCGCCAGTCGCTTATCTTAGAGCTACAATAAACTAAATTTAAAATACACGTTATTAATTATCAATCGGACTGCAAGCCTCTGGGCTGGACAGTCCGATTTTTTTATGCTGTCTTATTCGCCATATTTAAGAAATAAAAATAGTGATAAGTCGTAAAAGGCTAAATTAAGGCAGTGATGAAATATCTTGCAATGAAGCGTTAAAATTTTAACACTTGCATCTTTCTATGTCTGTATTATGGAGAAAATCAGTTTCTTATGCTGTTTTTTGTGTGATTTCATTGATTTTTATGGCAGAACAAGGGTTGTTTGCAGACTTTTATACGTGCGTTTGCAAACTTTTATACCTGTGATAACAAGTTGTTGTTACTGCAAAAGTTTGTTAGTGCAATGACGACAACATATAAACATGGTATGATTACCCTGAAAACGCATAAAAACCGCCATATAAATTTTCGCATATTCCGTACAAAAACTCTGTGCGCTTCAGAATAATCAAAAAATGCGTGTTAAAATGTCGTAAAATGTTCCTCCTGTGTCCTTTAATTATAAACGACAAAAAAAGAGACTGCCCGCAGAACAGACAGTCTCGTATATAAATTTTGTTAGTGTACGTATTTATTTAACCTGAATAACCAGATACTTGCTTGTGCTCCAGAAGTTCTCGGGATTTGTGATGCGCAGAACATACTGTTTCTTGCTGTCCTTCTCCAGAGTATAGCTGTCTGCCGGATGAGTTGTAAGAAGTTTAGCAGACTTAGAGTGGAGGTTGATTTCCTTGAGCACTCTGATATCAATCTTTGTAAAGTATTCGCGGTTGAAGTTAGCCTGAAGAACCTTTCCGTTTTCAAGAATCTTCTGCTCTTTCAGTTCCTTCTTTGTACCGAATACATACCATGCAGTATTAAGCTGCTTGTCCTGAGAGCTGATAGTTTCAGATTTCTTTGCGCCCTCGTCAGACAGTTTGTTTACGTTAGAACTGAGTTCGTTGATTGTCTCGTCGAGTTCAGAGATGTGAATATCCTTAGCGTCAAGTTCAGCACGCAGCTGCTGTAACTGCTGTTCCTTTTCGTCGAGCTGCTTTGTAAGGTTCTCCAGAGTTCTCTTCATTTCAGAGCTCTGTACGTTGCTTGACTTAAGTCTCTTTCTGAGGTTTTCGATGCGTTCCTTGTTCTCAATCATCGTCTTCTTGATGAATACGATGTTGTCCTTCATCTGCTCTTTCTTTCCAGCTCCATCTTTAGATCTTGCAATGTCAAGGCGATTCTCAGCCTCGTTAATCTCGCGGAAACCTTCTTCGATGTCATTGAAAATGGCCATCATGTCATTGATTTCGCTATCTTTCTGGATAAGAGCCTGCTGCAAAGAGTCTGCAAGAGCTTCACTGTCTTTCTTTGATTTGCCGTCACCGCAAGATGCCAGTGTAAGAACTAAACATGCTGCGAAAAATAAAAGTTTTCTCATAGATTTTCTTTTTTGTTATGTTTGTTAATTGTTTTCCCTTCCAATACTATTACTATCTCGCCTTTAGGTTCTGTCTCCTCAAAGTGAGCTATGACCTCTGCCAGTGTTCCGCGCACGCTTTCCTCGTGAATCTTTGAAATCTCACGGCATACGCTGACATGTCTGTCTTCACCGAAATATTCTGCAAACTGTTTCAGTGTCTTTACCAGACGATATGGCGACTCATAGAATATAGTGGTGCGTGTTTCTTCTGCCAGTTCTGTGAGACGTGTCGCTCTTCCTTTCTTTTGAGGAAGGAAACCCTCGAAACAGAACTTATCATTAGGAAGTCCTGACGACACCAGAGCGGGGACGAAAGCTGTTGCACCCGGCAGACACTGTACCGTTACGCCTTCTTTCACAGCCTCGCGTACGAGAAAGAATCCGGGGTCGCTGATGGCAGGAGTACCGGCATCTGTTATAAGTGCTATTACGGCACCGGCCTTTAGACGTTCCACGATACCTGCGGTTGTTCCGTGCTCGTTAAACTTGTGGTGCGACATCATATTGTTCTTGATGTCATAATGTTTAAGGAGAATGCCCGACGTGCGGGTGTCCTCTGCCAATATCAGGTCAGCTTCCTTTAATATGCGCAGTGCGCGAAGCGTGATATCTTCCATGTTTCCCACAGGTGTGGGCACTAAATACAATGTTCCCATATCGGTTACAAAAATAACTAATAAAATGACATATGCAAAAAATAGAACTAATTCTTTGCAATTATTAAAACCTATTTCGTATTTTTGCACCATTATGACAGATAATATAACAGGCGAATCGAAACGCCCAGGCAGAATTGAAGTAATATGTGGCTCGATGTTCTCGGGCAAGACAGAAGAACTCATCCGACGTTTGCGTCGTGCAAAGTTTGCACGTCAGCGTGTTGTAATCTTCAAACCTAAGATAGACACACGTTATTCGGAGAACGATGTGGTAAGTCATGACCATAACTCGATAGGAAGTCTTCCGCTAAGCAGTTCGCAGCAGATACTTGAACATATAGATAATATAGATGTCATCGGCATTGATGAGGCTCAGTTCTTCGACGAAGGTATCGTTGAGGTGTGCAGTATGCTTGCCGACCGCGGCATAAGAGTAATCGTGGCAGGTCTTGACATGGACTTCAAGGGCACTCCCTTCGGTCCGATTCCCGGACTGTGTGCCGTTGCCGACGATGTTACCAAGGTACATGCGATATGCGTAAAGTGCGGAGCGCTGGCATACATCAGTCACCGTCTGGTAAAGAATGACAATCAGGTTATGCTGGGCGAACAGACTGTTTACGAACCTCTGTGCCGGGAATGTTACAAGAAAGCCCTACAGAAGGAAAAAGAATTATGTTCGAAAGAGAAATAACATTCGATAGATTTATACGTATGCTGCTGACATTCGTCTTGGTGCTGGCAGTATTCTTTGTGTTCGACTATTTGGGAAGTGTTCTGCTTCCGTTCTTTGTGGCATGGCTTTTAGCCTATTTGTCTTATCCCATCGTTAAGTTCGTGCAGTATAAGATGCGCGTCAAGAACAGGGCTCTTTCAATTCTTATTACTATGCTGTTCATCATTCTGGTAATAACGGCGGTAGTAATGCTTGTCATTCCGCCGATGGTACAGGAGACGGAAAGGGCAATGGCCATAATATCCGATTATCTTTATAACTCGACTTCGTCGGATGATATGCCTGCGTGGCTGCACGAATGGTTCAGACAGAACGGAACGGCACTGAAAGAATTCTTTGACAGGGAACATTCCGAGGAGTTTCTGCGAAAGCTTGCTCCGCATATATTCAATTTCTTAGGACAGGCAGCAAGTTTCGTAGTAAGTATCGTGGCATCGTTCATCACGCTGCTGTATATGTTCTTCATACTTCTTGATTACGAAAATCTTTCTGAGAAATGGATAAAGATATTCCCTAAAAAGTCACGCCCGTTCTGGAATTCGCTAATGTGCGACGTTGAGAAACAGCTTAACAGTTATGTACGCGGACAGTCGCTCGTGGCACTGAGTGTCGGAATATTAATGTGCATAGGATTTGTGATAATCGACTTCCCGATGGGCATAGCCCTCGGCATAATGGTAGGCATAATGGACCTTATACCTTATGTTCATACGCTGGCACTTATACCAACTGTGTTCCTTTCGCTTGTAAAGGCTACGGAGACAGGACAGAACTTCTGGCTGATACTGGCCGGAGCCGTTGCAGTATTCATAATAGTTCAGATAATAGCCGACATGGTGATTACACCGCGAATAATGGGCAAGGCCATGGGACTGAATCCTGCAATTCTGCTTCTTGCGCTTTCTGTTTGGGGATACATTTTTGGTTTCATCGGACTCATTATAGCTCTTCCACTTACTACGCTTCTCATGACATATTATAAACGTTATGTGACAAAAGAAGAAGAAAATGAGACAATTGATGAAAAATAATTGATTTTATTTTGCACAGTTCGAAAATAGTTCTTACCTTTGCAAACGCTTTACGGAAAGAATGGATAATCAGATCCGCTAGCTCAGTTGGTAGAGCACAACACTTTTAATGTTGGGGTCTTGGGTTCGA
>JAHHQW010000049.1 GCA_020026195.1 Prevotella sp. | reverse complement strand
ATCAACCGCAGCATTGCCATATTTAATACCCTTATATACGGTACACGAAGCCAATAAAGCCATCGCCAGCATTCCGGTAAACATTAACGCAAGATAAGATTTTCTTTTCATCGTTATGTCTGTTAAAAAAATTATTTACCAGTCGAACTTAAGATGTTTAACGGTCTTCTTCTCGTCTATAATCATTCTCAGTGACGAAATACCTATTTCGAGATGCTGCTTGACATACGTCCTTGTTACCATTGAATCTATTTCTTCGGTCTTTACACCTTCGGGAATCATAGGCTGGTCGGATACCAGAAGCAGTGCTCCCGTAGGAATATGATTTGCGAATCCCGTAACAAACAAGGTAGCCGTTTCCATGTCCACTGCCATTGCACGCGTCTTTCTCAAGTATACTTTAAATTCTTCGTCATGCTCCCACAGACGGCGGTTGGTAGAATAAACCGTACCCGTCCAGTAATCAGATGCCGCATCACGTATTGCAGACGAAACAGCACGCTGAAGCATAAATGCAGGCAGTGCCGGAACCTCGGCAGGCATATAGTCGTTAGACGTACCCTCTCCGCGGATAGCTGCAATCGGAAGTATCAGGTCGCCGATAGTCTGCTTCTTCCCTATTCCTCCGCACTTGCCAAGAAACAGACACGCCTTAGGCTTTATGGCACTAAGAAGGTCCATTATTATCGCGGCATTAGGACTGCCCATTCCGAAATTAATTATAGTAATACCATTTGCCGAAGCCGACGTCATATTAGCATCACGTCCTACGACCTCTACGCCAAAATCCTCGGCAAACATCTCCACATATTTATTGAAGTTCGTAAGCAGAATATACTGGTCGAATTCATCCAACTGTCTATGTGTGTAACGTGGCAGCCAGTTCTCTACTATTTCTTGCTTTGTTTTCATAATCTCCGTAAAGATAATGCTTTTTGAAATAAGAAACAAGAAAATAAAAAGTTATCTTCTCTTAAGGTATAAATTAGGCAGCAGGACAGCCGTTTCTGTCGTATCTTCCTCACTCCTCCAAGCAACCACAAATCTTATGTCTCCTCGCAGTGGCTCATAACCTTTCTGACAGAGTCTGTTTAATTTCTCGTTGAATGACTTAGAAAAACGGACAACAACAAACTTCTGACCACTGCACGCAACATACAGACCACCCTGACATACTTCAAGCCTGAATCCACTGTGCATACGTAATATCTCACGTTTCTTGTCCTTGAAGAAATCAAGAAATACATCTCTGTAGGTAAGCTGTAATGCTATTTCCGTAGGTTCGGGAATGTATTTGTGAACAAAAGCAAACTATTTCATTGGAAATTAGTTATAGTACATTCCTTTTTCAGAATAAACAAAAACAGTAAAGTTTATTCTGTATAACAATCTCTTAATGTGTTTCGTTATGTCACTTCAATACATGTCTGTCTTTCCTGTCATGTTCTATCGTTTCATAGCAGAGACGTGCTGCACTGGCTTCTGGAAGACATGACATTTCGTATATCGGGTAATGGTTTACTATTTTGATTATATTGTCAATAATACATGAGCACGACAGTTTACTGGTTTTAAGACATGAGCATGATGTCAGGAGGTCGCTGTATGATTCTATGCCGAACACTCTTTTTATGACGTTGGTCTTACCATGCGACATCTTGACCATGGCACACATATCGGCTGAATCGTTGATGTAATAATTAGTCTTTCCGCTCCACGGACTGCCCCACACCTTCACCTTACCTCCGTCTGACTGTAGTATAGGCATGTCGTCGTTAAGCATGGAACATCCCTCTATGTTCTTAATCCACAGTTCCGACTGCGTGCTCTTGCCTTCTCCGCTATTACCTAAGAAACAATAAGCCTTACCGTCTTTTCTCACTGTTGATGAATGAATGAGCATACGGTTATAGAAAGAAGAGGCTGCAACATATATTATGAGCAGAGCCGTGTTCAGTCCGAAACTTCTGTGTTCTCTGCTGCATACGAGTTCGCAGCGG
The DNA here is from genome assembly GCA_020026195.1 of Prevotella sp. Lineage (GTDB taxonomy): Bacteria > Bacteroidota > Bacteroidia > Bacteroidales > Bacteroidaceae > Prevotella. Next base: position 15,935 of record JAHHQW010000049.1, on the reverse strand, counting down.
CAGTCTCTGAAATTCTTGTCACAGTCAATGATACATATCTCAACACCATATAAGTTAAAGAAAGTAATTCTATAGCTGTTAGCATTCTTTTGTACCAGCGCAGTACCGTTAGAAGTCTTTATCCTCTCCGTCTTGCCTCTCCTCTTATAACGATAATAATTACCTACCCTGACTTTTATATCGGGGCTGGCAACGTTTTTATTTGTATAAAAATATTTAAACGAAGGTATAAGACTAAAGTCTTCATAATCTGACAAAAAACTGACTTGCATTGTTAATCCGCCAATAACAAAAGTCTCTATAGAATTTCCCATATTGTATTCTCCTTATATAACAATCACAGACAGAATCTGATTATCCTATAATTATTAATGAATAAAAAAGATTCTCTTTTGCAAATGTAATAACAATGAAGATGAATGGATAATAAAAATAACTTACTTTAATATTACATCCGTAAAATTATAAAGTATTGAACTTTTAATACTATATTAACAAATCTTGTTTTACGGACTTGTGTAATATACAATAATAATAAGAAGAACCTGTACCGTACATTATATTATAATTTATCGTACGACACAGGTTCTTAAAAATATCTTTATTCTATGTTTACAATGCGAAGGCTTCTTCTATAAACTTTTCCTTAGTTGTGTCGGCATCGTAAGTTCCATGCTTTTCGTGTGAACCATCCTTGAAACTTCCGATTGCAAACTTACCGTCTTCACATTTTTCAAATATGTAATATACGTATGGTTTGTTATTTTTCTTCAATACAAGTCCCCACTTAGCCTCCTGTTCTTTCTGCGGTTCCGGGAAATGAAGAAGCCAGTACGTAACATCTGCACTCATTTCCTTAGTGATATGCAGACTCTTCCAGTCAAACTTTGCAGACTCTTTTGGGAATCTGTCTTCAAAAGCCCCTTCCACAAACTCAAAGTCATCAAGTACTTCCAGACTGTCAAGCTCAAAGTCATCCTTATTGGAATTGTTCACGAGCTGGGGGATGAACATATATTCAAATGTATAATTCATAAATCATTTTTTAATTAGCAGTGACAAATATACGAAAAACATTTATATGAAACAAATATACATATCATATTATGTAGATGTCATAAAAACATTAATGGGCTGTTTTTTTACTTATTATATTGTCGGTCTGATAATAAATGTCTACTTTTACATTCTGTATTAACTTTAGAACTGTTTTTAATGATAAATATACTTTGGATTGACGATCGTCCCGATGAAAATTTCATAAAAACTGCAAGACAGAACGGACTTGACGTCAGTGTAAAATGCAACGTAGATGATGGTATCAATGAGATTCTTACTTCTGACCGCGTGTACGATGCCATAATATTAGACGGATACTGTATAAAGCACTCTGACGATGACAAGGTACCTGATATAAATGCCCTGGGATATGCTCTCAAGGAGATTACTGCCAATGACATTATGCTGCCATGGTTTGTGTATATGAGTGCCGGTCATGAAGATGAGAACGCCGTAGATGTCATTGTAAGTGCCTACGAACGTGAATATGATGATACGGAATGGTACAGAAAACCTGACGACATGGACAGGCTGATAAAAAATATTAAACACTCGTTGCGTTCTTCAAAGGAGTATATTCTTAAAGACCAGTTTGCCGAAGTTATTGACAAATATCACAATCAGGACGAACTTGTGGACATCATTTCTTATCTCGATGAATCAAAGAGACATGATGCTTCTGTGTTTAATCTCATAAGAAAAGAGATGGAATATATCTTCGAACTGTGCTTTGAAAGCGGTCTGCTGCAACAGCCCTACTCTGACCTGGGACTTACTGATTCGAGCAAGTTCCTATGTCAGTACCAGCTCGAACCTTTCGTTCCTTATCATGTTCAGCAGCTTATAAGATCTACCACGCGTATCTGTAACGAAGGGTCGCATAACCTTAAGATTGATGATGACGTGAACTCGGGACGTGCTCCGTATCTTGTTCGTTCCACAGTAATGGACTTTCTTAACATTGTGTACTGGGCTAACGAGTTTCTTCCCGATAATGCAGAGGATTCTGATAACTTGCGAAATAAGGTTAAAGTGGCTCTCACAAAAAAGAGATATTATAGATAAAGATACTTACACATACGGAAAATCCCTGATAAAACAGTTTATCAGGGATTTCTCATTATATTGTAATATCTTTACAGATTGCTGCCGCCAATAAAACTTCTGATAAGTGATGTTGACGGGATGTCCTTGTCTGATACAGGCGTAAAGTAATTAAGGAATTTCTGTAAGCGGTGTGCATCACTGTATTCGGGACAGTTCTTCGGTACGGTCATCAGTATCTGTTCGGCATGCGAACGAAGTACGGCAAACTCAAGGATATAGGTAGAATTGAACATTACGTCGGCATTCTCCTGAAAACGATATATCCACTTAACTTCGGCACGTCGTACGTTAGGCCAGTTGGCAATTGACTCGCGGGCAGTAAATGCACCCTTATTGTAATCACGCATTATGCGGCGCAGAAGTCGGTTATCGCTTGTCGGAATGCAGTTATGGTCGTCTAACGAAATACTTGTTATTGTATTAATGAATACTCTATATTTACAAGACTCCGGCAGACGGTCGGTAAGTTTCGGATTCAGTGCATGAATACCTTCCACAAGCAGAACCATACCCTCCTCCAGTTTCAGTTTCTTTCCGTTCATCTCACGTATACCCGTCTTAAAATTATATTCGGGCACTTCCACGGTTTCGCCTTTCATCAGTCTGATGATGTCGTTCTGCAAATACTCATGGTCCACGGTGTCGAAATTATCAAAGTCGTACGAGCCATCGGGAAGTTTAGGAGTATCAAGACGGTTTACGAAATAGTCGTCAGTAGAGAATGATATGGGATGCAGACCGCACGCCTTAAGCTGAATGCTGAGACGCTTACAGAATGTAGACTTGCCGCTGCTGCTCGGTCCGGTGATGAGAACTATCTTCACAGGTGTTTCAGAATGAACCCTTCGATTAATCTCTTCGGCTATCTGCACTATTTTCTTTTCCTGCAAAGCCTCAGCCACCTTAATAAGGTCGGAAGCCTCGCCACGGGCACACTCAAGGTTCACGTCGCCCACGTTAGACAGTCCCATGATTTTATTCCACTTGGATGTCTCTGCAAACACATCGAATGTCTTAGGCTGTTCGAAGAACGGAGCAAGCTCCTCCGGATGATGTCTGTCGGGTACTCTGAGCAGAAGTCCGCCGCGATACATCGTAAGACTCCACACTTTCATGTATCCGGTACTTGACAGCAGGGCATCGTAATAATAGTCTATAGTACTTCCTAACGCATAATAGTTTACGTAAACGTCATTGACACTTCTCAGCAGTTTTACCTTATCCTCATATCCGAGTTTGGTAAACAGTTCTATGGCCTCTTCCTGTCTTACCTCATAACGGCGGAAAGGAATATCTTTATCCACGAGATGACGCATACGCTTACGAACTTCTTCGAGCTGTTCTTCCGTAAGCTGTGTTCCGTCACCCTTATCAACAGAACAGAAATAGCCCTTGGAGATAGGACGTTTTATAACAACCTTACTGTTGGGATAAATATCCTTAATGGCCTTGAACAGAAGGAAACAGAGAGAGTTACAGTACACGCTGCGTCCGAGATACGAACGATAATCGAGGAACTCAACCTGACGACTGTTAAAGGCGCGGTATTTCAGTCCCTGGCTTACATTGTTTACCTTAGCCGACAGTATGGGATAAGGCTGTTCGAACTTAAATTTAGGAAGCATGTCGATGAGTGACGTGCCTTCTTCAAACTCTTCTGTTGTCTGTGTGTTTACGCAGAATATTTTAATCATAGTGTCTTGATACTAACTTATATATCGCAAAATTATCAACAAATTTCGTACTTTCCAAACTTTCGTACTTTTAATACTGGATATTCTTATTTAGCAGATGCTTCATTCTGAATCCGAGCATCAGTACCGAACATACAAATCCGATAGGATATGCAAGCCATATTCCGGCTATGCCCATGCCAAACTTGAAACCGCACCAGTAGCCTGCTGGTATTGCTATCACAAAATATGCAAAGAGTGATATCCACATAATAATTCTTACGTCGGCAAGTCCTCTGAGAACGTTGGTAAGCACTATCTGTATGCAGTCGCCTATCTGATAGAGCATAAGTATAGGCAGCAGCGTTATTACTATTGCATTAACTTCTGCATCGTCGGTAAACATGTATCCTAAGAAATCTTTTATGAGGAATAGCGTGGTACATACTATCACTGCTATCATCAGTGCTATGTGAACACCAGAGACAGTTATGTTACGCACCATCTTCCAGTCGTTCATGCCCTTAAAATAACTTGCACGTATTGCAGCTGCCGAACCAAGTCCGAGGTATGTCGTGAAACTTACCGTAGATATTGTTATCACTACCTGGTGTGCTGCAAGCTGCATACTTCCGAGCCATCCCACCATAATGGCTGTAAGACAGAATGTTCCTGCCTCAAGTCCCTGCTGCATGGCAATGGGCCATCCTATGGAGTTCAGCTGTTTCCACGCTTTCTTTGTCAGTGGTTCTTTACTGAAACCTTCGCGGTAGGCTGCGTAGCTGCGACGCCACATAAACACACCGACAAACATAAGCAGCATTATTATGCGCGATACAAGTGTACTTATTCCTGCACCGAAGAGTCCCATCTCCGGAGCACCGAACTTACCATAAATAAGTATGTAGTTGCCTACGATGTTAAGGAGGTTTCCTATAAGAAGTATCCACATAGACACCGAAGGATTACCTATTCCCTCTACAAACTGACGGAATGTGTTGGCAAGCATCACGAATATTACTGATATGAACGTTACTATATAATAAGGCCTGATGAGCGGCATGATGTCTTCAGGCTGGTCGAGCATATCGAGATTAAGATATATCACAGCAAGTATTGCCATTATCAGCACTGTGGTAGAAATGTTTGCCACAATACCATTCTTTATCCACCCTCCTATTGTCTGAAAACGTTCTTTTGCAAGGTTCTCGCCTATCAGCGGAATGATGCTGAACGAGAAGCCTGTACCGAGGACGATGAATGCATTTATTACATTGTTCACGAACGATGCCGCGGCAAGTTCTCCTGTTGAGTGCTGTCCCACCATTATGGTGTCGGCAAATCCGGTTACTATGTTACCTAACTGTCCGATGATAATCGGAATGGCAAGGGCTATGAGCGATTTATAATGTATCTTATATTTTTTTACTGTACTGAACATCACATTTAATATTTAACATTCTGCGGCATACTTTTACGATGTTACCTTGTTCCATAGACTTTCTCATATAAAACTAAATCTTTCGATTTAACTTCGTACACATATCTACCTTCTAACTTTACAGACTATGACAGTATTGTTTTTTCTGTCTGCAAGATTATGCATCATAACAAAACGTAAAGCTGTGATAAAACTGGTTGCGACACAAGTTAGAACAAGGTGAAAACAAATGAATCTGTAATTGAATCTTATAAATCGACAATTAAGCCGATTTCGGAAACTGGCACTTTCCTCTCTGTTTACCGCGACTGAATCGTTTTTCCTTTATTCTCATTACTACGCGCTGCACCATGCTGTCGGTTGAAATAAATAAAGAGTCTTACCTGCTCTATCCACAAGCAAATATGCATGTATGAGCGCACTGTTACAGTGAACGTCCGGAAGAACCTCTGGTGGTCCAGTTAACAAATAAAATGTTTAAAATGTGGAATGATGTATCCATGTTATACCTTTTACGGCTGCAAAATTAATCAATATATATCTATTTCACAAGATTATGCGGTAAGAATAAATATTGTAGTCACCGATGCTGACGATGCTTATTTGCACTTTTACGGATTGCCTGACATGAAATATCTTTCGCTTATTTACCACTGTTTTATTGAAAATAATCAACTGACATTTTAAAGCACACAGAAAAGCTTTGTAAGCATTTAAGAATAAATTTCTATTCATCTGCATCCGTGGAACAGAATATTCTATTGCTTTTATGACTTACACTTAAGGGAAGTATTATTTCAAGTCTTTTATCTGCTGTGTTTATGTGGTTGTCTGATAACAAACACACATATAAAAGTTTGCAATCTCACGTATAGCTGTTTATGAACTTACGTGAGATTGTCAGTTGATATAATTACGCAGATGCTTTCATACCTGCAAACAGGCATTAAAAAAGCAATCGCGTATTTCAAACGATAAACAAATTATTTCCGAATAACGAAAAAGGAACAGTTAAAACAAGTTACCCCACTGCCTTATAATTACTTCTCAGTATGTCTGTGATCTGCCCTGAACGCTGCAAGACAGTTATTCCACTTTGTAGGAGTAATCTTTTCCATATCTGTAGGTTCACCAAATATCAGGTCGAGTATGAATCGTGGATGACGTCCGCCAACTGTCATGCTCATGATACACGAAGAGCAGTACACCACAACATCCTGACACGGCATTTCATCGGCACGTTTCTTCATATTTGCCTCTACCTTAGCCTCATCCATCTTGCCATAAAACACCTGACCGCAGCAGCGTGCGCATCTGCCGGTAAACTGTGGTTCTACAAGTGTGATGTTCATTCGCTGTAATATTTTACGTACTGCCTCAAGTACTTCCGGCTGCTTGCGTGCCGAACAGGTGTCCTGTATGCTCATTTCCATTCCTCCGTAATCGGGAAATGGGAAGTCGGCATCTTCTGCAAGGTCGTTAAGGAAACATACAGAGGTACAATCTTCCATCTTTGCATACATCTCCGCACATGTGGCACACGGTGTTATAACGCATGTATCCGCAGGCAGCGAAGGTTTGTCAAAGCAGCATGTAAGAATTGTTTCCATCTTGCCGTATTTCTTCTCTATAATCTCTTTTAAACGCTCGGCAAGATGCGGCTTGTACGCCATAAGGGCACAGCCGGGTGCATAAATGTAGTTCATCTCAAAAAATAACTAATACCTATCTTCTATGATTTCTTATGTATGCCGCTGTTCCGGGCACTACAAATAATAATACTGTCAGCACAATTATAACCATCGGTATACCTGCAAGTCCGGTGGTGTTGCCGTAAGAGTGCATTCCGCTGAGCAGATAGTTTACGCCGAAATATGTCATAAGCACTGCAAGAAGTGACAGTTGACTGAGAAGGTTAAATCGGAAATTATTTTCCTTACGTTCAAACCAGCGCAGATGCAGCACTACTGCATAAATCACCGCCGTGATGAGTGCCCATGTTTCCTTCGGGTCCCAGCTCCAGTAACGGCCCCACGACTCGTTTGCCCACACGGCACCGAGGAATATTCCTATCATCATGAGTGCTGTTCCGATGATAAGGGCCATTTCGTTTACTATTGTAAGACGACTGATACTGCCGTCAATCTTTTCTGCATTGTCTGCATTGCGCATTGCCATCGACACAAGGTTCGTGGTAGCTACCATACAGCTGAGTCCGTAAAAACCGTATGCTGCCATTATCGTTGCTACATGAAGCATGAGCCACGGTGACTTCAGCACGGGCACTAACGGGGTTATCTCCGGATCCATCCAGTTAAGACCAGAAACAAAGAGTGTTATTCCGCCTAAGAGCACAGAGAGTGCAAAGGCTGTGAAACTGCGACGTGCAAACAGCATTCCTCCGAAAACGGACAACCATGACAGCAATACCATTGTTTCGTAGGCATTGCTCCAGGGTACGTGTCCGGAGAGATATCCGCGCATGGCAAGACTCCAGGCATGAAGGCACAGACCTGTAATCACGGCTGCCACACATATTGTCTTTATGTATCTTACCGCTTTCTGGTTCTTTATCGACAGTAATGACAGCAGAAGTAATATTCCGCCAAAGATAAAGTACAGGCGTTTTGATACAGAGAGTGCATTGAAACTGTTATAAGAACATTCGGCATCCAGACGGTCACGGTCTATCTTCAGTCCGCTGAGATTCTGCATCTGATAGTTCTGTATTTCAGTAAGGGCACTGTCAGCGGCTGTCCAGCTGCCTGACAACGATGCATCAAGAACTTCTCTACGATATGTGTTGAACAGACTTAAAATTCTCGTTCCGTCATCTTCTGAGAGTGCTGCATTGGAATCGCCTGCTGCCATCCAGTGATGCGATACCGTGTCGTTGGGGACAGGAAACAGTCGCAGCAGCTGGAAATTGAACAACTGATGAAGGATGTTTATCTTCTCATCGAGTTTCATCATGTCCTTATCCGCGGCAGTACGCGCTGACGGCACCATCTGATAGATGTTCTCCATTATCGCACCATACTTGTAGTTTCCTTTTTCATCAAAGGCGTCACGATAAGATATTATTTCCTTCCCTCCCGTTATTTCAGAACTTATGCTGCCATTGTCTATAATTATAACGGGCATTGTGCTCCATGACGCGGGGTCGGCAACGATATTAAGAAGAATCTCGTTGTCACTCATTCCGTCTACAGTTTCCCTTAGACTGAGTTTGCGTACGAGCTCAGACGCAAACGTACTCACGGGAATAATTCTTCCGTGACGGTCCTGCATCGGCATTGCTCCGAATCGTTCGGCGTGTGTCTCCGGAATATTAAGTTTCTGTGCATATACATCACTGCCCGCATACATTGAGATTATGAGCAGTGCTGTTATCTTAAGTGATGAAAGACGTCGGCTAAGCATACGGAAACGTGAACCGCGACCAATGATGCAGCCCATCAGTCCGATGGCAAGGAGCATATATCCAGTGTAGGTTATGCGTCGTCCAGCAACATCGTAACTTACTGAAAGAACGCTTCCGAGTTCATCCTGATCGAACGATGCCTGATAGAATCTGTATCCTTTCAGGTCGAGAATATGGTTCATATACACTAATTCGTCGTACTGCTTTCCATCTACATCAAGCTGTAAAAGACTCTCGTACGATGAAGGACTTGACGAACCGGGATAACGCGTAAGGGTGAAATCCTTCAGCATAACACTGAATGGAAGAGCATGTTCCTCGTATGTCTTGCCATTCTTCACCATTATGACGTTGCTGCTCTCACCTTCACGCAGATGAAGCATTCCGTCGAGACTGAACACATGAGTGGTCATGGCACCGATGAGAATTACTATCATCGAGAGATGTGTGAGGGCATATCCCCATTTTACTGCACTGAAAAGATGTTTTCTGACAGATATGCACACAAAGTTGATTACCATAAGTACATGCAGCAGCACAAAAAGAGGCGAATAATAAATCAGAGCCTTTGCTGTATCTGTGCCGTGATATTTCTCTATAACGGTGGCAGAAGCCATCATCACGGCATAGATACAAAGTAATAATATGGCAGCCTTATATGATGATAAAAAGGTTGTCAGTTTATCTTTCATTCTTTCTTAAGACGTTTTAGTATTTCTATTATTTTCTTTCTCTTAATAAATAAAACGATTGCAACCGGAATCATAACTACCAAAGCTACTATACCGCCGGCCTTTATCCATGCTATAAGCAGATTGTTCTGACGCAGAAGGTCGCCATGTGCTTCTTCTGATGCGAAACTGAGTTTTGCCACTTCGGCAATCTTACCTAACATCTGCATAGGTATTGCTCCGTCGGGAATATCCTGATGACAGTGCAGACAGGTTCCCTGACGCGAAAGTACATCACGCTGTTCTTTTGTGAGAGGCATTGATGTTGGCCAGTGAGAATCGAGTGTCTGCAACTGTTTGCCTTCGCTGTTTAACAGAGCTACGAAATCTCCATGCAGACCCTTTATCGCTGTTATCTGTGCTTTAGTAAATTTACTTACGTTTGCTGCGTCGGTGCTTACAATGTCGGCATAGCGTGCCGTATCGGGATGAGAATCATACTTTCCTCCGTCAGTTCCCAGTCCCATGGCAACGGTACCGCCATGACAGTCGGCACACTCACGCGACTCAAGTGATACTGTATGCGGCTGCAACGGAGCTAATTCCATGGCATTGTATCCAGCCTTTGTCTTTGCCACACGGTTGTAATCTATCACCTTTCCATTCTTGTCCTTTACGGTGGATACCGTCTGTATAACACCTGTTACAGGAGTTACGCGACCCTCACCGTTAATTCCCAATGGAGGATTCTCCCAGCGTACATGACTGTAATCGCCGAGCGTAGGAGCACCTTTCTGCATTACGTGCTTTCCTTTATAATCGGCTGTTGTACCGTCCTCGCCATATACTTCGGCAGAACGCAGCCAGTCCTGAGACTCCTTAGAATAGTCTATAATAAACTTATATCCGTAGTACTGCGGTGCCCATGTAGAGTGACATGCGTAGCACTCTAATTTCTCCATGTGCTTATCAACGCTAACCATGGCTGTCTTAGCCTTAACAGGATTCTTCCATGAGTTCTCTTTATTGAGATTCTTGAGCAGAGGTACTTCAAAATCATAACCTCCGTCCGAATGAACGATTACTCTGTTGCCCTTACGTACTACGTTTCCAAGAGGATTGCCGCGTGATGACAGTATGTATCCGTCTTCCTTAGGATAAACATTTCCATATTTCTTTGTTACCTCAAGCGGTTCTTCAGCCAGTCCGCGGGCATCGTTCATATTAAGTTTCTTTCCGTATTCGTCGCCATATCCTAAAGGAAGCTCCCATGGATAATGCGTTGCCGTGCCATGACAGTCTGCACATTCTATTTCGATTGTGGCAAGTGTCGTAGAACCGATGTTACCATTACCGTGCATTGCATTTGTGGTATGACAGTCCTGACAAAGAAGTCCCTGTACCATCTTTCCATCTTTCATTATGCGGTGGTGGGCATCGTTACGGATATACTTGAACACATATCCTGCATTTGTCTGCTGCGGCATTCCTTCGGCATCAAACGGACCGCGGTTATCGCTGTGTCCCAATGCCATGAGTCCCTGGTATGCGTGACCGATTCTTCTTCCTGCGGCATGACATGCTGCACATGTAGATACCTGAACACCCGAAAGCATACTGCCGTGCATATTGAATGCTGACTTACGTGAACCCTGCATTGCATGAATGAAGAGGTGTCCGGGCTTAGTCTTATCTATTGAGGGGTCGCCACCTTCGTAGAATCCTTCGTTAGAATACATGTTATGACATGCCGCACATCCCATTCCGCGGAAATGTCCTCTGTCCTGATAACCTTTATTGCTCAGATGGCACGCGTTACAGTTACGCAGATATGTGTATGCCGCATGTTCTGGAAGTGTCTCTAAACGTTCGTATGCTGCCTCTGGAATCTGTTTCAGCGAGTCCGGATACTGTCCTGGGAACTTTGCAGCCATCTCCTTCATATATTCCTTATATTTCTCTGTTCCGAACACAGGAGTCTTTCCGTCCGAATCTTTTATGTCATGATCACCATAGATGTGATCTTTATTCTCTGTTCCTATACCGAAACTCCATGTCATAGCCTTCATCTTACCTGCATCGGTATTCATCAGCGAACGATGAACATTGTATACATGTTCCTTATGGCACAGTCCGCAGGTATTCTCATTTACTTGCAGCGACGAAGGGACAGGTGTGAAAGCCTTCAGTGTACTGCCCTTGGGAACTCCGCGATGAGCCTTGTCCTTATCCTTTGTCTCCATCGGATTACCACCGTGACATACCACACATCCGTTGGGATCGCCCATCTTAGCACCACGTGCAAGAATCTCTTTCATCATCTCTGAATCGAGAGGACGTGCGGGCTCTATGCCCTGATGACACGCAAGACAGTATTTACCTTCTGCGGGAAATTTCAAATTCTTAAGCTTTGATACATCGGGATGTCCTTCCGGCAGTAATAAACTATCTGCCGTTTCCTGATTATTCTCGTTCCAATACGAATAATAGTACATGCCGATAAATACAACTACAGCAGCAATGCCTATTACGAAAATCGCATTCCAGATATGTTTTACGTGTTTTTTCATTTTATCAGATTTCTTTCTGTTTTCCAAGTACACTTATTTCAAGTGCTTGTTTCCACTGATTCGGTGTACATCCGTACTCAGCTTCAATTAATTTGTTTAGTGCCGACTGTGATGAGAAATTAAGACGATAGGCAATCTCCTTAAACGAAAGACCATCTTCCAGAATCATTCTCTTTAATTCCATAAACAGACGTTCGTGCATTAGTTTCAGCGGAGTATTACCTGTGTACTTATAACATGCCGTGACAAGTCGCTTTGGCAGCACACCCAGTTTAACGGCATATTCTTTTGCCTTCATCTGCGTAGCATAATTCTTTTCCAACATTTCCATGAACCTCTGATACACCTGCAGGTCCTTGTCTCCCGGATCAATGGTGTAAGTCATCGGAGCCATTTCAATAGCCTTGAGCAATATTATCTTGATAAGGAACTTTATCTCCAGGTTCTTAATCATAGTCATTTCTGACGACAGACGTCGTATCTGTCTTACGGCACCGAGGATTTCTTCCCACTCAACACCTTTGATGTCGGTTACGTAATTAAGACGTTTCTTGAGGTCAATGTTATATTCTCTTAATTCATTAGCTAAAAGAGCTGAACAGAACACTGTCTGATCGAACATGATAATGTCTGTCTGCGCATCATCGCTCAGTTCCATCATGTGAATCTGATTAGGGAATATGACTGATATGAAAGGAGCCTTGGCTGTTTTCCATTCGAAATCAATGAAATGCTTCATGCTGCCATTTCTCAATAAAACTATCTGATAGAAAGAATGACGGTGAAACTGTCTGAGCGTGTCAGCAGCAGTAAAAGACCGTAAAGAAAATATCTTACATGAATTTCCCTCCGTGTATTGTTCCAAAGTCTGAATCTTCATGGCTCTTTATAGATTAATAGTTGGTTTCTAAATCCAAATGTAATAATTTATTATGCAACAGACAAGTACATACCAAATAATTAACTTAAAATACTCGTATTTATTATTAACAAAAGAGAAAATTGTATTAAATCACAAAATCAAAGGACGCTCCAAGAGTACTCGGAGCTTCCTTTGAAATGATAATAATACTTATAAAACTAAAAATATAGTAGATTAAAAATTCACAACGTCACCTTCATAAACAGCCTCGTAAATTCTTGCGAGTTCTTCTTTTGTCGGCTTTCTCGGATTGAAACCTGTACAGGGGTCAGCCATTGCATGTTCTGCCATTGACGGAATAGCTTTCATCCATGCTTCCTTGTCGATTCCGTATTCCTTGATAGAAGCAGGAACACCAGAAACCTTACGGAGTTCTTCTACTGCTACTGCGAATTCTTCGCCTGTGTTACCCTTGTGCATGAGTCTTGCAAGGTCGTTGTAACGATCTGTAGCCTTCATGTTGAAACGAATTACGCTGGGAAGAACAAGTGCATTTGCGCAACCGTGAGGAATACCGAACACACCACCCATCTGATGAGCGAGCGAATGTGCTATACCGAGCCATGCGTTAGTGAAAGCGTAGCCACCAAGACAAGAAGCGTCGTGCATGTTCTGACGTGCTGTTCCGTCCTCAGGTGTTTCGATAGCCTTAGGCAGGTTGTCAAAGATAAGCTGAATGCCACCCTTTGCCATTGCATCGGCATAATTGTCGTCAATATTTGATACATAAGCCTCAACACAGTGTGTAAGAGCGTCAAGACCTGTGTTTGCTGTTACGTTTACAGGCATAGACTTGCAGAGTTCGCCATCAACGATAGAGAAGTCAGGCAGAAGTTCGTATGAAACCAAAGGATACTTCACACCCTTCTCTCTATCTGTGATAACGGCAAGGGCAGTAATTTCAGTACCAGTACCGCTTGTAGAGGGAATAGCTGCAAAACGAGCCTTCTTGCGAAGAGGAGGAATACCACATACCTCTGTCATCTTTTCGAATGTGAGTTCGGGATATTCGTACAATGCCCACATAGCCTTTGCTGCATCAATAGCAGAACAACCGCCAAGACCGACAATCCAGTCAGGCTGGAATTCTGTAAAGAGTTTAGCTCCCTTACGAACAGTGTCAACAGAAGGATCGGGTTCTACACCACTGAATATCTCAACTTCAAAGCCAGATGTCTTAAGGATGTTCTCAACGCGGTCGAGACTTCCGTTTCTGCGTACAGAGTTTCCTCCAATTACAACAACTGCTTTCTTGCCTTTCAGCTGCTTGAGTTCTTCAAGAGAACCTAATCCGTGATACAGTTCACCGGTACCAAATAATTTTGCCATAATGTTCTAGTAATTAAAATTCAATATATAGTTATGAGAATTAGTTTTTGTCTTGTTTACGGCTGCAAAATTATGAAGGTAATGGCAATTAGACGTTATAAAAAAACTACGTTAATTTGTAATTTAGAGTCACAGCTCAAAAAAATCATTCTCACACATGTACACAAGGAGTATTGTCACATCTTATTTATCACTGATATTCAAGTATTTAAACACTAAAAAGCACATAAATACATGATAGATAAATAAAAGACTCCGAATGCAAAGTTTTTCTCTATACTTTGTAATTTTGTACTAAAACATAAGTGTACACACCTATGAAACGAGATTAGCAGACATGAGAAAGGCTGCCATAAATATATGACAGCCTCACTTAAAAAATTATATGATTATACTTAATTTCAGTTTTCCTTATTTGTCAACCATCCTTTGTGACATGCTTTCTTCAAGAGATTCCTTCCATCTCTGAGGAGTACTGCCAAACTGTCTTTCGATAAATTTATTGAGTGCAGGCTGAGAAGAGAAGTCGAGTTTACGAGCTATTTCCTTAAGCATCAGACCATCCTCCACAATCATTCTCTTAAGTTCAAGAGACAGACGCTCATGTATGAGTTCTAGAGGAGTATGTCCTGAGTACTTCTTACAAACCAAAGACAACTTTTTAGTAGAGACCTTAAGTTCCTTAGAATAGTCCTGTACCTTCTTCTGAGCAACGAAGTCTTTACCAATGGCATCAATAAATTTCTGATAATACTTAAGGTCGCGGTCAAGTTCCTGTATAGGATAAGCCAGAGGCGCGAAATCAATAAGTTTTAGCAGTAATGCCTGAATAAACAGTTTCACCTGTTCCTTCTTTATCAGACTGCCATCACTACACAGAAACTTAAGATGTTCCGATAATGCCGTAATTACCTTCCAGTCTTCTTCCGAAAAACCAGTAAGAAAGTTAAGACGTTTCTTTAAGTCTATATTATAGTCTCTAAGTTCGCCATTTAAGATATCAGAACAATATACTGAATTATTGAACAATATAAGGTCAGTCTCAGCATCTTTGCTAAGTTCCAGCATATGAATCTGATTTGGATACAACACTGATATGCACGGAGCATCTGCAGTCTTCCAATCAAAATCAATGAAATGTCTCATTCTACCCTTCTTTAATATAAGAATCTGATAAAAAGAATGGCGATGTATTTCCTTAAGGGTCATTTCTGAATCATACGGCTGTATTGAAAATACTTTGCAATATTGCTCTTCGGTATAAGTGTCTAAAGTCTGAATCTTCATAGTTCATTCTGTTATATTTTTACTTTCACTTTTCAAATGTAATAAAATGTTACTGAAAAAACAAACGTAAAGTAACATTTTTACATATTTAAGTATTTATTTTTATTTTTTACATCGTTACAACGCATATTTTATGCAATATATAGCAGTTTTTTAAAATTTTGTCTTTTATCATACGTGTATTGTTATGCCTAATAACAATAAGAAAAAATTATATTTAAATTTTGTATTGTTAAAGCAACTGAATACGTTTTTGTCCTATTTCATTAGTTCTTAGGCATAAGTGCGATACATGAGTATTAAGAAATGATAATTCTTTTATATATTAATAGTTATAGTTTTATCGCGCATACATTATTTAATTTATTATATAAGGAATATATTATATTAAAATCAATTAATCAATACTTCGGTAAATTTTTACCGATAAATTAAAATAAAACATAGAATCG
>JAHHQW010000048.1 GCA_020026195.1 Prevotella sp. | reverse complement strand
TTTTAGAATCGCTAAGCTATATGGCTATCCCCATTGATTATCTACTGAGCCAATATATAAGTTCGCTGTATTCATTATATTGCTGCATATACATATAATGCTTCTTGGTTATAAACACGTGTATTTCATGCGATTATTTCCTTCAATAAATTGTTTTTTAACAAAAAACACTTATCTTTGCATATAAAAATATTGCAATATATGGGATTTTTTGGATTATTCAGTAAAAAGAAAAAAGAGACCCTGGACAAGGGACTTGAAAAGACGAAGCAGAACGTATTTACCAAGCTCACACGTGCAATTGCCGGTAAGAGTAAGGTTGATGATGATGTGTTGGACAATCTTGAGGAGGTCCTCATCACATCCGACGTTGGCGTTGAGACGACATTGAAGATTATTCAGCGTATAGAAGAGCGTGTGGCACGTGACAAATATGTTTCTACATCAGAACTTAACAGAATCCTCCGTGAGGAGATTGCTTCGCTTTTAGAAGAGAATAATTCATCAGATAACGAAGAATGGGATCTTCCCTCTGATCATAAGCCTTATGTAATACTTGTAGTGGGCGTGAACGGAGTAGGTAAGACAACAACAATCGGAAAACTTGCATATCAGTTTAAGAATGCAGGAAAGAAGGTTTATCTTGGTGCTGCCGATACATTCCGCGCAGCTGCGGTAGAGCAGCTCTGCATCTGGGGTGAGAGAGTAGGAGTGCCTGTCATAAAACAGCAGATGGGTTCTGATCCTGCTTCTGTGGCTTTTGATACTCTTGAATCTGCAAAGGCAAACGGCGCCGACGTCGTAATTATTGATACGGCAGGACGTCTGCATAATAAGGTAGGACTTATGAATGAGCTTAAGAAGATTAAAGATGTAATGAAGAAAGTTCTTCCCCAGGCTCCAGACGAAGTACTTCTTGTGCTTGACGGCAGTACCGGACAGAATGCCTTTGAGCAGGCTAAACAGTTCTCTGCTGTAACACAGATTTCAAGTCTTGCAATTACTAAACTTGATGGTACAGCTAAGGGCGGTGTAGTAATAGGTATAAGTGATCAGCTTAAAGTACCAGTTAAATATATCGGCTTAGGTGAAGGCATGGAAGCTCTCCAGTTGTTTAATAAGTCACAGTTTGTTGATTCGTTATTTAAAGAAGACTAATAGATAGAGAGTGAGAAAAAATCATATTGACATTATAACAATGGGCTGTTCCAAAAACCTCGTTGATAGCGAATTGGTTATGAAACAGCTCGAGGCCAACGGCTACACATGTTCGCATGACAGCGAAAATCCCGAAGGCGAGATAGCTGTAGTTAATACATGTGGTTTTATAGGCGATGCAAAGCAGGAGAGTATTAATGCCATCTTGTCGTTTGTACAGGCAAAAGAAGAAGGAGAACTAAAACAGCTCTATGTAATGGGCTGTCTGTCGGAACGTTATCGTGAAGAATTAGAAAAAGAGATTCCTCAAGTAGATAAGTTTTATGGTAAGTTTGATTACATGAAACTTATTAAAGATCTCGGAAAGGCAGAGAAAACGGAGTTCTGCGGTCGCCGTCATCTTACGACACCTAAACATTATGCATTTTTGAAGATAAGCGAAGGCTGTAACCGAATGTGTGCCTATTGCGCAATTCCTATCATCACAGGTCGTCACAAGAGTCGTCCTAAGCAGGATATTCTTGATGAGGTGCGTTCTATGGTGGCACAGGGAGTTAAGGAAATACAGGTTATAGCTCAGGAACTTACATATTACGGAGTAGATATTGACGGAAAACGACATATTGCAGACCTTATTTCAGATATGGCTGATATACCTGGGGTAGAGTGGATACGTCTGCATTATGCTTATCCTAAGGATTTCCCTTATGAACTTCTCGACGTTATACGTGAAAAGAAGAATGTATGTAAGTATCTTGACGTAGCGTTGCAGCATGTTTCTGACAATGTCTTAGAGCGTATGCACCGACATGTGAACAAACAGCAGACAATAGATTTCATAAAGCGTCTTCGTCGCGAAGTACCAGGAATACATATACGTACTACACTTATGGTAGGATTCCCTGGAGAAACTGACGATGATTTTGAACAGCTTATGGAGTTTGTAAAGGAAGCTCGTTTTGAACGTATGGGTGCTTTTGCATATTCGCATGAGGAACAGACTTATGCAGGAGAACATTATGAAGATGATGTGCCCGAAGAAGTAAAACAGGAACGACTTGATCGTCTTATGGATTTGCAGCAGGAGATAAGTGCCGAGATTGAAGCAGAGAAGGTTGGCAAGGTGATGAAGGTGATAATAGACCGCAAGGAAGGTGATTATTACATAGGTCGTACAGAATTCTGTTCACCTGAGGTTGATCCAGAAGTCCTTATAATGTCAGAAGAACCTCTGACACAGGGTGAATTCTATAATGTCAAGATTACTGGTTCGGAGGAATTTGACCTCTATGCTGAAGTGGTAAGCTGATAATTACGCATGAATAATAAAGATTTCATAACAGAATTGTCGCAGCGCACAGGTTACTCTAAGGAAGATACAGAGAAACTTGTGCAGAGTATGACGAACTATATTGGCGACAATCTTGAAGAGGAGGGCGATTCGCTTTCTGTGTCTGCTTTCGGTACGTTCTTTGTTAAGAAACGCAAGGAGCGTGTTGTTACAAATCCTGTAAGCGGACAGCGAATGCTTGTTCCTCCTAAATATATACTCAGTTTTCGACCTTCACAGGTCATAAAGGAACAATTGAAGAACGGAGGTACAGATGTCTAAATACGATTTGAAAGGTATAGCATCTGCTCTTGCTGCTGCGCATAATATAAGTGAAGAAGATGCTGAGAAATTCTTAAATGTTGTATGTGAAGTGGTGTTAGATGCACTACGTCATGACGGACTTGTTAAGATTAAAGGGCTTGGCACCTTTAAACTTATCGGCGTGCCCGAACGTGAGATGGTAGATGTTAATACAGGCGAACGTATCACTGTCGAGGCTCGTAATCGTATTTCTTTTTCTCCAGATGCAGTACTGAGAGATATTATCAACAAACCGTTTATTTTCTTTGAGACTGTAGTCCTCAAGGATGGTGTTGTCTTTGATGATGAAACTGAAGCAGATTCTAATGATGACGAAGAAGATCAGTTTGCTGATGACTCGTTAAAAGATGATGATTCTTCTGTTACAGAATCTGAAGAAGAGGAAACTATAGAAGAAGATGTTTCGAAATCTTCTTCTGAGAATGTACTTGAAGTAAATACTGAAGATTCGGAAGATAAGAAAATAGAAAAAAGCACTGTGGAACTTGAGTCAGATGAAATGACTGTAGAATCTGTCGAATGTGCTGATAATGAAAAAACTAATAAGGAACAATCTTCAGAAAAAGAATCAGTAGAAAACAAGCAGACATCAGAATTAGAAAATTCTTCTAAAGAACCATCGTCAGAAACTTCGTTTACAGAAGAATCTCATGAGAAGGAACTGTCGGAAAATGTGGTAAAGGAAGAAGATAGTCATAATGACACTCCTCAGGCTGTTAATGAAGCACTTAAAGATGCCCGCAGTATTATGGACGACATAGAATCTGGTAACCTGCAAGAAGATGATAATCAAGAAGATAATAATGATGATGAAAGTGAAGGAAATTTCTTCAGTCGTCATTTATTTTCTATTTTCATGGTTCTTGTCTTGATAGTTGGATCAGGTGCGTTCATTTACGGATTGCATGGCAATGAAATCATGACATTCTTAGGGTATAACGATGATGATATGCTTGAGCCAGAAGCCGTTATAACAGATTCTACCACAATAGCAGTAGCAGATTCATTGTCTGCCGATAGTATTAAAAAAGGAACTGTTAGCAAGAAAAATTCTCAATTAAAATCATCTGTTAAGGTAAAGACAGATACTATAAATCCTGATTTTTACGATTCTTTAGATATACGTGTTCGTACAGGAGCTTATAGGATTGTTGGTATTCATGACACAGTTGTGGTACAGAGAGGACAGACGTTTAACTCCATTACAAAGGCTTACCTTGGTGAAGGTATGGAGTGTTACATGGAAGTTCTTAACGGCGTAAAATCTGTTAAGCCTGGAGATTCATTAAAAATACCCAAACTCAAATGGAGAAAGAAAAGAAAGAAATAGTACTTGATGACATTTGGCTTGAATATAATGAGTCTGCTAAAAATAAGTATTCGTACAAATATCCTCGTTGGTGTGTAACGGCTGATGTGGTAGTATTCCGTCGTGAAAAAGATTTATTGAAAGTTCTCCTTATAAAGCGTGGAAATGAACCATATAAAGGTATGTGGGCACTTCCTGGTGGCTTTGTTGGTGTTGATGAAGATGTGACAACAGGTGCGCGTCGAGAGTTGAAAGAAGAAGCAGGCATTGAATTACAAGAGATTTATCAGTTGGGCTGTTATTCAAAGCCTCGTCGTGATCCTCGTGCTCCGGTACTCACAATAGCGCACTATGCGTTTACAGACAATTGTAATATAAAAGCAGGTGACGATGCAGCAGAAGCTCGGTGGTTTGAGACTGAAAATCTTCCTGAACTGGCATTTGATCATGAAGAGATTATTGCTGATGCAATGAAAAGAGTGAAATAAACTATTCTGATAAAATTTTTATTGTAAACTCTACAGGTAGTCTAAGACAATTATTATACAAGTCGGTAAGTATATACATTTTGTACTTAAGTATATAATAAAAAATACATATAAGTATTATGGGATATGTATTTATGTAACTTATGTCTATGTTTACTTTTCCCCAATGTTTTTATTATTTAAATTTTGAAAGTTTCGAAAAATAATATTATCTTTGCAAAACGTTTGGAGAATACCATGCTCCAGATGACGTAAAGCGATCAGCCGATATGGCTCAGTTGGTAGAGCAATTCATTCGTAATGAATAGGTCCGGGGTTCGAGTCCCCGTATCGGCTCAAGAGGTTTCTTGCGGTAATAGCTCAGTTGGTAGAGCATGAGCTTCCCAAGCTCAGGGTCGCGAGTTCGAGCCTCGTTTACCGCTCGATAAAGTATAAATGGTGCGTTAGTTCAGCTTGGTTAGAATGCCTGCCTGTCACGCAGGAGGTCACGAGTTCGAGTCTCGTACGCACCGCATAAGGATCAATTCTCTATAAGAATTGGTCCTTTTTTAATAATATATACAGTATGCTGTAAAGTTTTTTATTGTAAAACAAATTGTTGTTTTCTGTATATTAAATTGTTTCATCAATCTATTGATACTTAAATAAGTATGATAAAAAATAAGGCAGACGAAAGTGCCTGCCTTATAAGTATTGAAAAAACTATAGTATTATTTAATACTAATTTTTTCTGTCTTAGTTTTACCGTTATTATAAATATATTTTATTATATACAATCCAGGAGCCTGTATGTTTTCTACAATCTTTCCGTCCACTGAATAATATATAATTCTTTCAATATTCTCTTCAGAGTCAATGTTATTTATAGATGTGGAAATATCAGCTATGACATTCCATCCTTTAGCCTTAGCAGCTGCAATGTCAGCATTGTCAGTTCCAGGCATTCTGCTGATGTCAAGGATTTTTCCCCATCCCTCATTGTTCTCGTTAATTACAACGTCGCTTACATCTTTTAGCTTAGAGATGAGATCGTTAATTGAAGTCGCATTAAGTTTATTGTCTTGAATTTTAACGCCTTCGTAAGACGTTGCTGATGGAGTAATCAGAGATGAAATCTGATTTTCTTCAGCATCGAGTCGTTGCAGATAAGTGTTTTTTGATAAATCTAATGTCTCCAAACCGTTTCTTCCGCATTCAAGCCAATACAGATAACTATTATTTTTAACATCAAGAGATGTAATGTTGTTACCATCTATCTTAAGCCAGCTAAGACTTCCGAGCATTGATACATCAATGTTTGAAAGAGCATTGTCTGCTAATTGTATCTGCATACAGTTAGTGTTGTTTTCAAAACTGATATTATCTATTTTATTACGGTTGGCAATGAATAATGAAAGCTGTTTCTGTGCTGATAAGTCTAACGAACCTTCAATCATGTTGTCCTCTATGTTAAGCCAGCGGATATTGGCATTGTTAGAAAGATCAAGACTCTTAATACTGTTATGGAAAAGGTATAGACCTTCTAATTTTGTATTAGCAGATAAATCAATATTTGTTAAGTTGTTTTCTGCGATACTTAGAGTCTTAAGATTTATACAGGCAGTTAAGTCGATAGATGAAATGTTATTTGAATACAGACTGATTTCTGTAACATTGATCAGATCGTTGAGAATAATCGAACTGAGCGAATTCTCGTAACAGCTAAGTTGGTCAAGACCTGTAAGACCAGATAAATCTAGTTCTGAAATTAAATTTCTACCGCAAGAAACTTCGTAAACAGTGCTGTGGTGAGGTAATATAAGCTGTGTAATCTGATTATAAGAACAGTCTATTTTAGAAAGTTGATCCATTGCCGAACAGTCTATGACGCCTGAAATCTTATTGTCGCTACAGTCTATAACTTTTAAGTTCTTGTTAGCAGATACGTCAAGTGAACTTATCATGTTGCTTTCGCAATACAGACCATGAAGTTGTAAGTTCTTGCTGACGTCAAGTCTTTTTAGTTTATTCTTGCCCACAAGTATTTTGCCCATGTTAGTGGCATTTGTAAGGTCAAGTTCAGTGATGCCAAGATTCTGAGCATATAGAACCTGGATGTCATCACCATATATTTTCATTACATTACCTTTTAGTTTTCCACTGTAATATGTAGCAGCATCATGTTCTTCTTTTATGCCATTACCCCAGTCAATAGAAAATACATTTCCTGTAGTTCCTCCAACACCGATTTTAACATATTTGTCAGCTTCGTCGAAAGTTATTGTTAAAGCAGGGATGGATTCTTCCTGTGTAATTGACTCGTAGGCACCCTTGTCTATTGCCTTTCCACTGATACGTTTGTTTCCGTTTATGTCAGTAGTTTGTGCGAAACCTTCTACAATTTCTCCTTTGTCAATAAATTCTGAACCTTCTGCAAGATTCCAGTTCGCATTTATTATTTCAATAAGTTGTTCATCTGTGGTAGCATTGCCTTTAAATGAAGTTGCCTTAACGAAATTAGAATCATGAGCATCACCATCGACACCGATAGTATTGTAAATCTTAATATTTTCAGTTGAAGATAAATCTTCTATATTAGCCTTAATATCATCTGTTCTAAGCATATTATGCTGTACTGTACAGTTAATGACACGTCCGTCTTTAATAGCGATACCACCTGCACGCGAAGCTTTATTGTTGAATACAACACATCCGGACAGGTCACCGTATTCGTTCCATATTCCGCCTCCCTTACCGGCATCCGCACCGAAATCTTCGGCGTCAGCATAACATCCGGCAACTATAGAATAACGAGCTGTTCCCTTGTTTACAAGACCACCGCCGATTAATCCGCGACAGTTGTAAATATTATTATATTCAAATATACCGTCGTTGTTGTAGACTGCACCACCAGAAGATGCATAACAGTCAGTAAACATACAGTTGCTTATGCTTCCGCCAACATTATATATAGCACCTCCTCCGTCGAGTGCCACACAGTTATCAAACTTACAATTATAAATCTTTACGTTTTTTGCATAAATAGCGCCTCCGATACCTTCACCATAACTTGAATGACTATAGTTTTTAGAGAAAAAGCAGTTACTTATTTCTGCTTCACTGCCACCTTCTAAGAATATGGCACCGCCATAAGTATTAGAGTCAGTCATGGATTCAACTTTGAACCATGCTTGATTTTCTATTATAACACAATTTGTAAGCTTGACATTGCCTTTTGCATATAATGCGCCGCCGGCAGCTTTGGCTTTCCATTCTTTGGCATTGGCTCCTTTTAGAGTAAGACCGTTGATCTCTACAGTATTGACAATAACATCGGCACAGTAAAGTACGTGATTACTGTTGTTAGCAGTTCCGATGACATCTCCGTTTTCAGATTTCCATGAATATCTGTAAGTTGTTCCTGGTTCAATTCCCCTGACCCATTCGTCGGCCACTTCGTCGTCGGCATCAAGAATTGTCTGATATAAAAACAGTCTTGGAGAGGTTGGATCGGGTTCTGGTTCTTGCATAACACGTTCTTCTCGTGATGTCTCATTCCCCTTAAAACCTCCGTATAGAGAAATGCCATCTTTGAAGATAAATGCACGTGAGTTTTTCTTATTACTCTTTATCAGACGCTCTGGTTTGTAAACACCTTCTGCAATCCAAATTTCATCACCTGACTGAGCTGCATCAATGGCTTCCTGAAGGTTTCCATAGGCATTCTGCCAACTTGTACCATCACCAGTATTCCCAGTCTTTACATAAATCACTTTCGCATCTGCTGTAACGTAGAATAACGAAAACAACAGTGATAGAAATATAAACGATACTGCTTTTCTCATAATATAAAAATTAGGATTATTTAATTACATTTATAGTCCGCGAATATAATGTATATATGAATATGAAACAAGTAAAAATAAAAAATAATGTATATATTTGTTTATATTTCTTGTTAATTTGCTCTTTTTATTGATTTTATACTGGCTTTTTGTGTAATTTTATATAGTGCAGATGTTATTCCGCTTTTATAAAGAATTTTATACTAATCTTGATTTACGTCTAAATGCGCATGTCTGTATATTTATAATAGTTGGGTTCGTTATTTAAATTTTTCACAAAAAATCCCTGGCATAACTTTTCGTTGTGTCAGGGATTATATTTTAGTATATAAATAATCTTTTAAAGACTGTATGTAAATCCTATGGAATTACCTGTAAACGAAAGAACCATGTTCTTGTTTTCAGGAAAAATTTTCTTAGAAATCCAGTCGGATAGGAGTGTCCCGCAGGTTCCTATGGCAGCTCCAATTACAACATCATGAACATGATGTCGGTCTTTACGCACACGGTCTATAGATGTTGCTAAGGCAACGGTATATCCTGCAACAGAATACCATACACTCTTTTTCCCGAAGGTCTTGTGCAGAAGTGTTGCGCCGGCAAAGGCGAATGCAGCATGACCGGAAGGAAATGAACGATAGTCGCTGAAGTCTGGACGACGTTCCTCTATTGTGTGCTTAATGCAGTATACCGTTCCTGCAGTTACTGCATACGATATCAATGCTGACGTTGCAAAACGGCTTGTTATGCCTCCGTCACCATCAAAAGCCTTCAGTGCACATGTTGTTATGAAAGGCAGATGCTGAAGAACGTCATCCACTTCGTCGCCAGCCTTAGCGGAAAATGGAACAAGCACAAACAGCAGGGCCGCAATTAATCGTGCTCCTTTATGATAAATACGCATAATGCACCGATAATGAGGAATACACCGGCAACGGCAAGCATATTAGCCTGTACGCTTCCTACCATTGAAAGAATACCGCCGCCAATGAGAGCTGCTAAAATCTGAGGTATGCAGATAGTACCGTTAAAGAGTCCCAAATACACACCCATGTGACCGCCGCGCAGAGAGTTTGTAAATATTGTAAAAGGCATTGCAAGCATAGCTGCCCAGGCACATCCTACTAAGAAATAAGATATAAAAAGAATATATTGGTCGTGTATGAACGGAATGGTAATGAAACCTATACCGCCGATTACAAGACTCAGTGCGTAAGCAAATTTACGATTCTTGAAAGTAGGCAGAACCATTGCCCATAATACACTTCCAACAGCCTGGACTGCAAATAATACGCCTACCCAGTTGCCTGCTTCCTGATAACCTTCGCTCGTAACGTCTGTTGTTCCCCAGCAAGTGTCGGCAATAGCACCGTTGGTATAAGTCCACATATACATGAATGCTGCCCAGCAGAACAGCTGAACGAGTCCTACAGTCCAGAATGCAGAAGGCGCATCTTTTAACAGCTGCCATATATTAACTTTCTCTTTATCAAGAGTCTCTGTAAGACCATGGTATTCAGCATATTCTTTTGGAGGCATTTCCTTAACTTTGAGTGTAGTATAGATTACACACAGAATCAGGATGGCAGCACCTACGTAGAATGAATATATTACAGTATCTGGAATTACTCCGCTTGGAGCAACATTACTTATTCCTAAAAAAGTGAAGAAGAACGGGAATACATAACCAACAAGAGAGCCTGCATTACATAGAAAACTCTGGATAGAGTAGGCTAAAGACTTTTGCTTCTCATTCACCATGTCGCCAACGAGCATCTTAAAAGGTTGCATTGCCATGTTGATGCTTGTATCGAGGAACATAAGTGATATAAGACCGAAAATCATTGCTGCACTAACTGTAAGACCGAAAGAACCGGCATTAGGAAGCATGCACATAACCAGTACGGCTACGGCAGCGCCGATGAAGAGGTAAGGAATACGGCGACCAAAACGGCACCAGGTCTTATCACTGAGAGTACCGACGATGGGTTGGACTAAAATACCCATCAGCGGAGGTAAAATCCAAAAATAACTAAGGTTGTGTGGATCTGCCCCCAATGTAGCAAAGATACGGCTTATGTTGGCACTTTGCAGCGCATAAGCTATCTGCACTCCGAAGAAACCGAAACTGAGATTCCATAACTTCCAGAAACTCAGATCGGGCTTTGTCTTTAATTGCATGTCTTTATATTTTTATATGTTATTTATTTCGTTGAATTTCTAACTATCAGTTTGGTGCCTACTACGCGTTTCTCTATATGGTCTTCTGGCACAAGTCCCTCAACCTCGCTGATTAATATTCTTACAGCCTCACGCCCCACTTGTTCGCCTCGTTGTTCCACTGTAGTAAGACCATACACGTGTGAGAGGAACGTGTTAGTAAATCCACAAACAGAGAAATCTTCTGGTACTTTCACTCCTATGTTCATTGCAGTACGCATGGCTCCTATGGCAGTCTCGTCATTGACTGCAAACAATCCGTCAGGACGGTTTGGTGAATTCAGTACGTGCGGAATTATTGCTTCTGCGTTAATTTCATTGTCGCAAATAAATTTTAAATTCTCGTCAGGCTTAATACCATGTTTCAGCAATGCGTCTCTATAGCCGTTATAACGATTTTTTGAAATCTCAAGATTCATCGGGCCACCGAAGAATGCAATGTTACGACATCCGCGTTTAATCATATATGAGACTGCATTGTAAGCACCTGCGTAATCGTCTACTACTACACGACTGGTATTGAGGCCGGTACATATTCTGTCGTAGAACACAAGAGGTATTCCGCTTTCGGTCATTTTCGTAAAATGATCATAGTTTACTGTATCTTTAGCCTGTGACACAATGACGCCGCATACATGCATACGTGCAAACGAACGGCATATCTTAACTTCTTTTTCATATAGTTCTTCGCTTTGTGCCACCATAATGCGATAACCGTTAAGTTCTGCTTCCTTCTCAATACCAGAAAGAATAGTAGAAAAGTAATAATGTACGAACTGAGGTACAATTACACCGATTATCTTTGTTGGTGCAACCTTGTTGTTGCGTAGTGACTCTGCAATGGCATTGGGCAGAAAATTATGTTCTTCAGCGTACTGCTGAATCTCCTGACGCCGCTTCAGACTTATGCTTTCATTGTTGTTGAGAGCTCTTGATACTGTAGCTGTAGATATACCTAAAGCCTTGGCTATATCCTTCATAGTCATGTGTTGTTTTCTCTCTTTCATGGCTCTGGATATTTATATGTGCTAACAAAATTATTTAAAAATGCAGACATAAATGGAAATACATTATTAAAATGAGATTTGTTTAATGCAAACGTTTACATAATAAGAACGATAAAACTAAATATTATTGCATTATATCAAGATTAAAACGCGCGCACCATATTCGTTTTGGTGTTTCTTTATGGAAAAATCAGTTTGTGCAAACGTTTGCATATAACAATGTGGAAAAATAGTAAAATTAATATATGTCAAGGCATTTAAAAGGGTTATTTTTGCAATAAACTGAAAACTATATAGAAAAACTCTATATTAATATAAATAGAAAAAAATCTAAAACAAATAATTATTAATAAATCACGTAACTTTAAAAAACTAAAGTAATGATGCAGGTAAAATTCAGAATTCCGTCCAAGATTATGGCACTGATAATGTGTCTGTTCTTGTCTGTCGGAGCCTTTGCACAGGATATCACTGTGAAAGGTCATGTTAAGGATGTTGCCGGCGAAGACATTATCGGAGCTACAGTTCGTGTTCTCGGACGCGACGGAGGTACGGTAACTGACTTCGAAGGTAACTTTGTTATTAAGGCTCAGCAGGGCGATAAGATTCAGGTGTCTTACGTTGGATATCTTGTAGCTACTGTAAAAGCTGCTCCCTCAGTTGAAGTAACACTGCAGGAAGATCAAAAAGTATTAGAGAATGTAGTAGTTATCGGTTATGGCCGTGCTAAGAAGAGCGACCTTACCGGTTCTGTAACAGCTGTCAAGCCAGATGAGATGAATCGTGGTGTCGTAACTAACGCACAGGATCTCATTACAGGTAAGATTGCCGGTGTAAACGTAACGTCAGCTGGCGGTAACCCTGGTGCTGGTGCTACAATCCGTATCCGTGGCGGTGCTTCACTTAATGCATCTAACGACCCTCTGATTGTTATTGACGGTCTGCCAATGGATAACAACGGTGTAAAGGGTCTGAGCAACGGACTCTCAATGGTTAACCCTAATGATATTGAGAGTTTCACAGTCCTTAAGGATGCTTCTGCTACAGCTATCTATGGTTCTCGTGCTTCTAACGGTGTTATCATCATCACTACAAAGAAGGGTTCTAAGAATGGTGGCATGAAGGTATCTTATAATGGTACAATGTCACTCAGCGTTAAGCAGGGACTTCTTGATGTTATGAATGGTAACGAATATCGTGCTTTCGTAACAAATCTTTATGGTGCAGAGAGCGAGCAGGTTGCAAAACTCGGTGCTTATAACACAGACTGGCAGGACCTGATCTATCGCGAGGCATTCAGCCACGACCATAACGTAACTGTTACTGGTAACGTAAAGGGACAGCCTTTCCGTTTGTCTGTCGGCGGTACAATGCAGGATGGTATCATTAAGACATCAGACTTCAGCCGTCTTACAGCATCAGCTAACTTCTCTCCGTCATTCTTTGAAGATCATCTTAAGTTTAATGCAAACTTAAAGGGTATGTGGGCTAAAAATCACTTTGCTGATGGTGGTGTAGTAGGCGCTGCAATGGGCTTTGACCCGACACAGCCTGTACGCGTAGCTTCAGATCATGCAATGTATAACGATTACATGACATCGTTCGGTGGTTACTATCAGTGGCTCGGAAAGAACGAGTTTGGTGATCCTGCATGGCCTTTGGCTTACAACTCACTGGCACAGAGAAACCCTGTCTCTACTCTTGAATATCAGGACAATGAAGCAATTTCTCGTTCGTTGATTGGTAACTTGGAGATTGACTACAAACTTCACTGTCTCCCTGAACTCCGTCTCCACATGAATGGTGGTATGGACTTCTCAAAGGGTAAGCAGACTAACAACATTGATCCTCGTTCGGCATCTAATAACTACTTTGGATGGCACGGTGTTGATGAAGAAGAAAAGTACAACTTACTTTTCAATGCATACGCACAGTATTCTAAGGAACTCAAGAACCACTATTTCGATGTAATGGGTGGTTACGAATGGCAGCACTTCCACATTGAAGGAACTAACCTCGGTGGCGGTATGTATCCTATGACACATCCCGAAAAGCCCGGTCAGCCTTACAACTACAATGAAACACCGTGGGCTCGTGAAAGCTACCTCGTTTCATTTTTCGGTCGTTTGAATTACACATTCATGGATCGTTACATGCTTACAGCTACAATGCGTGCCGATGGTTCTTCTAAGTTTAACAGCGATAACCGCTGGGGTTACTTCCCATCAGTTGCTCTTGCATGGAAGATCAACGAAGAAGCATTCTTGAAAGATGTTAATTGGATCTCAGACTTGAAACTCCGTCTTGGTTATGGTATCACAGGTCAGCAGGAAGGTATTGGAGAATATTCTTACTTCAACTCATATGTAGGAAACTTCGAACATGCTTATTATCCTATCGCAGGTGGTCCTGGCATTACATTCCGTCCGGATGCATACAACCCCGATCTGACATGGGAAAAGACAACAACATATAATGCTGGTATTGACTTCAGTATTCTTCGCGGACGTTTCAACGCATCTGTTGATTATTACTATCGTGAAACAAAAGACCTTCTCCAGATGGTAACTGTTGCTGCTGGTTCTAACTTCAAGAACGAGGTAATGAGCAACGTAGGTACACTTGAGAACAAGGGTATTGAATTCACAATTGGTGGCAAGGTAATCCAGAATAAGGACTGGATGTGGGATGTAAACTACAACCTTACTTGGAACAAAAATAAAATTACTAAGCTTACAACAGGTGACCGTGAAGGATATTACATTCCTGTAGGTGGCATCTCTGTAGGTACAGGTAATAACATCCAGGCACATGCAGTAGGTCATCCTGCTAACAGCTTCTATGTATATCAGCAGGTTTATGATGAAGCAGGTAAGCCTATCGAAAATCAGTTCGTAGACCGCAATGGTGACGGACAGATAAGCGATGCAGACCGTTACTTCTATAAGAAACCGACACCTGATGTAACAATGGGTCTGAGCTCAAGACTTCAGTATAAGAACTGGGATCTCGGCTTTACACTCCGTGCAAGTCTGAACAACTACGTATATAATAACGTATACAGCGGTGGCTCTAACCTTAGCAAGAATGCTGTTTACTCTCCTTCAGGATTCTTCTCTAACTATGTTAAGGATTATATGGACCTGAACTTCCAGGCTCTTGGTAATTACTATATGTCAGACTACTTTGTACAGAATGCATCGTTCCTGAAACTTGATAACATCACACTTGGTTACTCATTCGATAACCTCTTTAAGGTTCTTTCAGGACGTGTATACACATCAGTACAGAATGTATTTACCATCACAGATTATGATGGTATCGATCCTGAAGTTGCAGGCGGTATTGACAACAATATCTACCCGCGTCCTCTCACATTCATGCTGGGTCTGAATCTTAACTTCTAAATATTAAAGATAGATTAACAATGAAATTCAATAAACATAATATAAAATCGCTCTTTGCTGCGTCTCTCATGCTCGTAGCATTTGCAAATACATCGTGTGTAGGCGACCTTGACGTCGACCCCACGATCAACCCGAGCGTTGATATGACATTTGACCGCGATGGAAACTTCCGTAAGATTTACGCCAACATGGCGCTTACAGGACAGAAGGGCCCCGCAGGAAATGCAGATATCAATGGTATCGATGAAGGTACGTCTGACTTCTTCCGTCAGATTTGGAATATGAACCAGCTTCCTACTGATGAGGCTATCTGCTGCTGGGCAGACCCTGGTATTCCTGAATACAACTTCGCACAGTGGGATGCAAGTCATGGTATGGTTAAGTGCTCTTATTACCGTCTTGTATTCGGTATCACACTTGCTAACTATTTCCTTGAAATGACAGAAGGTGACAGTTCTGCAGAAGCAAAACTGCAGCGTGCTGAAGCTCGTTTCATGCGTGCTCTCTATTATTTCTATGAGATGGACTTCTTCGGACGTGTTACATTTGCCGAAAAGGTATCAAGCGAGAATCCTGGTGAAAAGACTCGTCCTGAAATTTTCGCATATATTGAGAAAGAACTCCTTGAATGTTCGGAAGAAATGAGCGAACCTCTTAAGGGTGAATACGGACGTGCTGACAAGGCTGCTGCATGGCTGCTCCTTTCACGTCTCTATCTTAATGCTGAAGTATACACTGGAACACCACGTTGGGAAGATGCTGCAAAGTATGCTAAGATGACAATGGATTCTGGTTACTCTCTGAGTACTAAGTATGCTAACCTTTTCATGGGTGATAACAATCAGAACGGAGCACAGAAGGAAATTCTTCTTCCTATTCTCCAGGATGGTGTCGATACACAGAACTATGGTGGCTCTCTCTTCCTTATTGCAAGTCTTACAAAAGATGATATGTCTGGTAAGGGAACAAACGAGGCATGGGCTGGTAACCGTGCACGTAAGGACCTCGTTAAGAAGTTCTTCCCCACAACAGATGCACCTGCTGGTGACGAGGCTATGATTCAGGCAGCTGCTGGTGATGACCGTGCGCTGTTCTATGGTAAGGATCGTAATCTTGAAGTTGATGAAGTAGCCGTATTTGCTGACGGCTTCTCAGTATCTAAGTTTACTAATGCATATTCTGATGGTTCAACACCGCGTGATCCAAAGTTCGTAGATATGGATATTCCTTTCCTCCGTCTTGCAGAAGCTTACCTTACTTATGCTGAGGCTCAGACACGTCTTGGCAACAAGGCAGAAGCAAAGACTGCAATCGATGCTCTTAGGGATCGTGCACATGCAGGTAAGCAGGGCGAATATAGCCTTGATGATATCTGTGACGAATGGTCACGTGAGTTCTACTTCGAAGGTCGCCGCCGTATGGACCTTGTACGTTTCGGTAAGTTCGGTGGTAACACAGACTATGTATGGGAATGGAAAGGTGGCGTAAAGGCAGGTACTAATTTCCCCGCATTCAGAAATGTATACGCTGTTCCTACAGACTTTACGATTGCAAACGAAAATCTTCACCAGAATGAGGGATATTAATTCCCTTGTTCTTAAACAATAGAATAAAATGAAAAAAATATCTATAATTTCAGCATTATTTGCGGTGTTGGCTATGTTCACTGCCTGCTCGTCAGACACTGACTCCAATCCCGTATTCAGCCAGCCTGAATCGTTTGTGCTCAATACTCCCGCTCTTGCAGGTAATACATACGATCTCGCTCACTATAAATATGTCGAGCTTACATGTACACAGCCCGACTACGGCTATACAGCAGCAGTAACTTATTCTGTAGAAATCTCTTTCAATGAGAACATGACAGATTCTGTTACTCTGCCTACATCATACACAACAGCTAAGATGAACGTCGATGCTTCAGAGATTGCAGTTGCTGCAACTCAGCTCAAGGTTGATGCTGGCGTAAGCGAAGATCAGTTCCCAATTGAGGCTCCTCTTTATGTTCGTCTTAAGGCTGTGTTAGGTAATGGTCTCGGAGAGGTTCATTCTAACATAATCTGTCTTCAG
This sequence comes from Prevotella sp., assembly GCA_020026195.1. Taxonomy (GTDB): domain Bacteria; phylum Bacteroidota; class Bacteroidia; order Bacteroidales; family Bacteroidaceae; genus Prevotella. Next base: position 2,294 of record JAHHQW010000048.1, on the reverse strand, counting down.
AAGATACATCTTGACTTTGCTCTGCCTGCAGTAACACTGCCTGAGAAACTTTATGTAATCGGTGGCTTCTGTGGATGGAACTGGGATAACGCTCCTGAAATGCCTGTCGTTAATGGTGCTACAAATACATTCTGGCACTTAGTTTACATGGGCGATGGTCAGGGTATCAAGTTTAATACTCACACAGCATGGGATGGTGGTGAAGTTGGCTTCGACCAGGCAACTGTAACCGACATCGCAGGTGCAGGTGTTAAGAGTGATGGCGGAAACTTCGGTGCTGATAACGCAGGATGGTATATCGCAGTTGTTCGTCTCACACTCGAAGGACGTGACATCAAGTATGACGTAACATTCCAGAAACCTGAAGTTTATTTAATGGGTCCTGTTGCTGGTGGCTGGGACGAATGCAAGCCAGAGGCTCTCTTTACAGTTCCTACAACAATGGATGGTGAATTTGTATCTCCTGCATTCCTTGAAGGTGTAGCTGGTGATCCCGGTGTACGTGCATACATCAAGATTGAAGGTTACGACTGGTGGAAGACAGAGTTCATGGTATTCGATGGTAATATCGTATATCGTGGTAACGGTGCCGACCAGGAGCGTGTATCAGGTGAAGCTGGTCAGAAACTTTACCTCAACTTCTCAACAGATAAGGGTCGTATCGAATAAACTTTAATAACAGATAAATAAGATAAAGTTATGAAGAAATTATCATTATATACGTTGCTTTCAATGCTGTGTATGTTCATGGCATCATGCGACGAGGACTTTGAAGACTGGGCAGATCCCCAGTCATGGCCTCAGGAAGAAGCTGTTTCTGTTCCAGGTTTTACAGCTTCTGCCACAGGCAGCACTATTAATCTTAAGGATGTAACATCTGATTCTGTTCAGATTTTCAGTATCAATAACAGTGCTAATGCTGACATTGCTAATGTTCGTGTAGCTGTTAAGCCTGCAGATGTTGCAGAGGCAGCTCCTGTAATGTTTGAATCTGACGTAAACGGAAAGATCGTTACAGCCGAACTTGCTAAGTTAGTTGAGGATACATACGGAAAGCGTCCTGTTGAGCGTACATTCGTTGGTGATGTATATGCTAACGCAATGGTAGGTGGTCAGGCCATGTTGATTAATGCTGGTCAGATTAATATCGTAGCAGTTCCCGAGGCTCCTGTAATCGAAAAGAATTATTACCTCTGTGGTGATATCTGTGGTTGGGATACTAACGCTTCTATTAAGTTTGAGCACTCAGACAAGGATGTTTACGAGGATCCCGTGTTCACACTCGTATTCGATGTAACAAAGGCTGATTCTTACTGGAAGATCCTTATCGAGGACGAAAATGGAGTTCCAGGATGGGCTGGTCAGATTGGTGTTGCAGAGAATGGCGATCCCAGTTTCACTGGTAAACTTATACAGAAGGTAGGTGATGCTCCCGATCCAGGTGCAGGTAGAATAGAGAAGCCGGGTAAGTACCTCATGACACTTAACATGATGGACTACACATACGAAATCAAACCTATGGTTGCTGAATTCTATTACCTCGTGGGTGCTCTTCAGGGATGGAATGCTAATCCTGATGGAATGACATGTATGTTCTATCCTAATAGTGCTACAGAGATGTCTTATACAACAAAGTGGGAAGGCGATGGAAACTTCAAGTTCTGGACAGCCGCAGACTTTGGTAACTGGGATAAGGCAATGGGTTCTGCACAGGACATGAGCCGTGAAACAACAGGAACAATCGTATCTTCTGGTGCAGGTGCAATCGCTGTTCCTGAGCAGGATATGTTCTATACTATCAAGGTTAACACTGCTTCAATGACATACGAGTGGGTTAAGTGTGAAGAACAGAATCCAGTTGCTTACAACAAGATTGGTCTTATCGGTGGCTTTAACAACTGGGGTGCTGACGCAGAACTCAAGCAGGCTGCTCCTCACAACTGGTATGGTGAAATCTCATTGACAGAAGATACAGAGCTTAAGTTCCGTGCTAATGGTGAATGGAATGATGACTGGGGTATTGCAGATGGCGAAGATTCTTCAAATGCTGCTTTCCAGGGTAAGTACAAGGGTGGTAACATTAAGATTGCTGCTGGTGACTACAAGGTATTCTTCAATGATATCACAGCACAGATGATTTTCTTAAAGAAATAATTATCTAAACATAATAAACTTTGATTTAGGGTGCATCTTTATATTAAGGGTGCACCCTTTTTATATATTTATTTTTATCTCTATGATAGTCGTCCCTTAAAAATATATTTATCTATTGATGTTCAGTAATTTAGTCTATA
>JAHHQW010000047.1 GCA_020026195.1 Prevotella sp. | reverse complement strand
GTAATAATCCAAAGTGAAAGAATTTATCCCCATGATTTATCTACTGAGCCTATATATTCGGTACACTACTTAACATTTGATACTTGTATGGCATAATCATATTACCATGTATTCCTGATAATTAAAAGGCTGATAAAAAGACATAAAAAAAGAACTGACTCATAAGAATCAGTTCTTCAGCGGTGCGTACGAGACTCGAACTCGTGACCTCCTGCGTGACAGGCAGGCATTCTAACCAAGCTGAACTAACGCACCTTGTTTGTTTTCGTGGTGCAAAGGTATATAAGTTTTTCTTAACTACAAAATATTATGCAATATTTTTTCTAAAAAACTTTATTTTTTAATCCAAGAGAAGTTTTTTCTATCTCAAAATATTAAAAGTTCGGTTTTTACATATAACATTAGCTTACAAATGCCATAAGACTAAATTATGTAAACATTTATAACAAGAAAAGGTTGCAGTAGATATAACCACCACAACCTTTTTTTAATTATTAAATCAGAATATAGATTACTTTGCAGGAGAAAGATATCTGTCGCCTGTCTGATTGATAAGTTCTTTTACAAATTCATCAGGCATACCGGGACGTTCTACACGTGCAGGCTTACCATCAGGAGTCCAGAGGAATTTTCCATCCTTTTCTGGTTTAATAGCCATATCGTTGAATTTAACGATAAGGTACTTAGCAAGATCATTCCATTCATCAAGCATGTTCTGTGCCATTTCGATACCATAATCGTTAAGATACTTAACTGCATCTGCTGGATTCTTTTCGTACATTGCAAGTGCCTTCTTTTCTATTTCAGGCTGGTTGCTGAGATACTTAGACTCAAGTCTGTCACGTACCTGCTGAAGTGACGGGAAGAGCATAGAGTAACGAGGATAAACCATGTTACTTACCCAGTTACATACCCAGAATGCATTTTTGAAACTGAATGTAGTACCATCGGCACCGGGTGTGTTATAGCATTCGGGCTGTACAGTAGTGCTGCAATAGATAGGTGTGTATGCTATCATGTTAGCATCATCATTACCAAACCACAGAACACCTCCTATTTCACGGGGAAGCCAGTTACGCATCTGTGAAACGAATGAAAAAGCAGACTGCTGTGTTGATGTAGGACGCTCGTTAAAATATTCCTTTCCGTTGTGCTTGAATGTAAGAGGTGTGGGACGATAAGGCATGTTGTAAATACCACCACCGATATTGTCATCAAGGCGCATAGGTGTTCCTTCGAAATGATCGCGCATGCACATCATGATATCATGTACGCTGACCTTACGTTCGGGTTTCATATAAAGAGGCATAGGAGTTGTTTCCTCGTATGGCACTTTACCCATAACGTATGTAAGATACTTATCCATGTCTGAACGGAAATGGTTATAGAAAGACCATGCACGAGCATCGCAGAAACGACGACCACCGAAATCGGGTTTTGCATAAGCATCGCAGAAACTGAAGTCCTTGTCTTTTCCATCAAACCATCCCATCTTACGAGCATACTTTATACAGTTCTTAGAATATTTCACTTCTGTATCGTACTGAAGGAACTTACGGATACGACTTTGATTAGCATGTGCTGCAACGCAGTCATCGGGAACACGTACGGCAACCCATACAACGCCCTTGCTACCCTTACCTGTACCCATCATTTCCATAATCCATGCTTCGTTAGGGTCGCAGATTGTAAATGTCTCACCACCTGAGTAGAAACCATACTTCTCTGTGAGAGATGTCATTACCTCAATAGCTTCGCGAGCTGTCTTAGAACGCTGCAATGCTATGTAAATAAGAGATCCGTAGTCGATAATACCTGTAGGATCGGTCATTTCTTCACGACCACCGAAAGTTGTCTCAGCAATTGTTACCTGAAATTCGTTGATGTTTCCTATTACATTATATGTATAGGGAGCCTCAGGTATTTCACCAAGATATTTACCGGTATCCCACTCATGGATAGGATGCATAGTGCCTTTGGCGTGAGCGCCTGCAGCAAAATGACAGAGATTTACGAACATTCCATAGTCGTCGGCATCGTACGTACAGATAACAGATCCATCGACACTCGCCTTTTTTCCAACGATGAAGTTAGTACATGCTGAAGCGTATATTCCTGCCATCAGCATGGCAACCATTACAAATAGTTTTTTCATTACTGTTTTTTATTAGATTTTTTAATTTCTGACTTAGAAATAATAACCAAGACCAATTCTCAGACCAAACTTTGAATAATCCTGATTCTTAAAAGACTGCTCATAATATAAAGCCGGTTCTATCGTAAGTTTTCCATTCAGGAAGAATGAATATCCAAATTCCAATCCCGGACGTACGTCATTATAATTATGGAAAGCATGTATAAAGTTTACGTTTGCACCTGCATACAGACCGTTGCTAACAATATAGTAACGAGTTCCGGCACCTAATGAAAGATAATCAGACGCATCTTCCTTACTGCTGTGATTGTATGTTACATCACCAAGAAGCATCCAGTTATCCATACAGAAAAAGCCTGCTTTTGCCTGAAGACCAAGATTAAAGTCTTCTGCCTCGCTATAACTCAAGTCAAGACCTGAAAAAGACAGACCTAAATATTTTTTACCTTGCTCGAACTGAGCATATCCGCTTGCTGTAGATACTACCGCAAGGATCATTACTAACAAGAATTTCTTCATATTTTTATCGTTTATATCATTTGTTCAAAATAAGATCTTTATGCTTATATACGAACCAGACTCCCGTAAATGCTGTAAATGCACCACCAAGAATATATGACAATGTTGTATCCAACTCAAGAGTCTGATCTGAAATAAAGAAGAATGTGAAACATACCATCGTCATAAACAGAGCGGGTACGAACGCAACCATATATGTCTTCTTTGCCTTAACGAGATAAGCAGTTATCGTCCATAGCATGAACACGGCCAGAGTCTGGTTAGCCCATCCGAAATACTGCCAAATAACCTGGAATCCCTCCGGATTACCTATCTGCCAGAAAAGTATCATCATGGCAACAATGAACAAAGGTATTGAAACGAGCAGACGTTTCTTTATATGTTTCTGTTCTATTCCAATTGACTCTGCTATTATGAGTCGTGCACTGCGGAATGCTGTATCACCACTTGTTATAGGTGCTGCTACGACACCGAGAACAGCAAGTATTCCTCCGAATATTCCGAGCCATCCTTCGCAAACATACGTTACGACCTTTGGAGCAGAGAAGAACTGATTAAGAGTCTTTGCACTCTGTCCTGTAAATTCCTGTACTACTTCGGGAGGACAGACCTGACGCCATCCTTCATCGAAGAAGAAGAAAGATGAAACAGCTGCCCATATAAGTGCTACCACACCTTCTGTAATCATTGCTCCGTAGAAAATAGCACGTCCCTGATGTTCGTTCTTCATACAGCGTGCCATAAGAGGACTCTGTGTTCCGTGGAAACCGCTTATTGCGCCACATGCTATTGTGATAAACAGACAGGGGAAGATTGTCTGTTTCATTCCGAACTCCTGTTTACCAAGATTATCAACACCATCCCATACTTCAGGTATTGCCGGCATATTGATAAACAGCATTACCATAAGCGAAGCAGCCATGAAAAGCAGCGAGAATGCAAATATAGGATAGAAACGTCCGATGACCTTATCTATAGGAAGCATTGTGGCAAGAATATAATATGCAAATATTATAAACACCCACATTGATTCCGTTCCGCCATATTTAGTTAAAAGAAGTGCCGGACTATAAACAAAAACGACTCCGACCAGCATCAGCAGTAAAACAGAGAACACCAGCATTATTTTCTTCATAGTGTTTCCGAGATACTTTCCTACAAGTCCTGGCATTCCCGCACCATCATTACGCGATGACAGCATTCCGCTAAAATAATCATGTACCGAACCGGCAAATATACATCCGAAGACTATCCACAGATATGACGACGGACCATACAAAGCTCCAAGGATTGCTCCGAATATCGGACCTGTACCAGCAATATTAAGGAATTGGATCATAAATATCTTCCATCCCGGAAGAACTACATAATCTACTCCGTCTGCCATTCGTACGGCAGGAGTAAGCCTGTCATCCGGACCAAAGACGTGCTCAACGAACCTGCCGTATATCATATAACCTACGACGAGTGCTATGAGACTTATGGTAAAAGATATCATTGTTGTTTAGTATTTATTTATAAAGTTGATGCAAAAATACATATTATATTTGACAATTGGATAAAAATAGTAATAACTTTGCATGTGAAATGAAAAAACTTACAACCATAATATTACTGCTGCTGATGTCCTTTGTATATTCGGCAGCACAAGAGAGACATCCGAAGTACGAAATAAGAGCGGTATGGCTTACGACTTTAGGCGGACTGGACTGGCCTAAGACTTACGCCATGTCTGCTTCGTCGGCTAATAAGCAGAAAAAGGAACTTACGGAAATACTCGACAAACTTCAGGAAGCTGGTATAAATTCTATACTTTTTCAAGTTCGTACCCGCAGTGCCGTACTTTATCCTTCAAAGTATGAACCATGGGCTCCTTGTGTGTCAGGAAGTCTCGGTAAATCCCCTGGATACGATCCATTGTCTTTTGCTATAGAAGAATGTCATAAGAGAGGAATGGAGCTACACGCATGGATTACAACAATTCCAGCCGGAAGATGGAACTCTAAGGAATGCCGGCATCTGAGAAGAAATCTTCCAGGAATAGTGAAGCGTAACCACGACGAAGGTTACCTTGATCCATCAAACAGTAAGGTTGCGGAATATCTCTCTGATATCTGCAAAGAGATTACGGAGAGATATGACATAGACGGTATTCACCTTGACTATATCAGATATCCGGAAAACTTAAAATTAAGAATTTCTTCTGCAAAGGCTCGAGAGAACATAACGGCCATTGTTCGTAAAATATATTATGGTGTAAAATCCGTAAAGCCATGGGTAAAAGTAAGTTGCTCACCAATTGGAAAATATTCTGACCTCTCACGTTATAGCAGTCATGGATGGAACGCACGTGACAGAGTCTACCAGGACGCACAGGCATGGCTTGAAGACGGTATAATGGACTTACTTTTCCCTATGATGTATTTCAGAAATGAGAATTATTATCCATTCCTGCTCGACTGGACTGAAAACAAACACGAAGGCAATGTAGCCGCAGGTCTTGGCGCATACATGTTATCACCTAAAGAAGGTAACTGGAAATTAGAGGATATAACCCGACAGATGTACGTCGCAAGAGAATATGAATCGGGATATGCCTTCTTTAGAAGTAAGTTTTTCACAGATGACACAAAGGGCATATATACATTTACAAAAAATATATTCAACCTATACCCTGCCCTGATGCCTGTAACAAAATGTAATGCGACAGATATTCCGCAGTCTCCTAAAAACCTTGATGTGAAATACAGCAACAGCTACTACATCATATCATGGGATGAAGGCAGAACATTCGACAAATCTCCATACTGTACATATAATGTTTATGCATCAGACAAATATCCTGTTAATACGAATGATGCACGAAACCTTATAAGATGGCGCAAGACAGACCTAAAAGCAGCCGTTAAGATTACTTCGTCACAGCTTTATTTTGCTGTAACTACATGTGACCGGTATGGACGTGAAAGCAACGCCATACAACAATATATGGAAGAGGACTCAGACTCTTATAACATGATAAAACATGTTAGAGACAGCGTACACGTACCCGAACCTGTGGGAGATATAGAATATATCATAGTAGAGACTTTACCAGGCAACATTGTATCTACAAAAAAATACTGCAAAGAAGGGATTGACCTTAAAGACATCAAGCCCGGAATATACATTCTTCGCACTCTTAACAGACGCGGAGTCAGCCACAGAGCCGGTGTAATATTTAAGAAATGAAAAAATTACATCGGAAATCTGGCATAGATTGATAAAAAATGAATAAAAATGTCACTCCATATGTTACAATATTAAGATATTGACATGGAGAATTATATTTTTTACAAAAAATATCAGTCTTTTATTTGTGGAATATGAAAAAGATGTTTATCTTTGCAATCGTTATCCTGAAAACAATCTTTTTACCTTAAAAAAACTAATACCTATTGAAGATTGAAAGCGATTACCTGTGAAGGCCATCGCTTTTGTTTTTTTAATAGGGTTATGTTCTTAAATGGAATATGCAGTTTTTTTACACTTATTATCTGTGTCCGCAGTAATAATAATACCAATAAGTGTTACCGAATCGTTCTTTCAGTGCCTGCTGCATTTGTAAATGGGATGTATATTTTTTCCTTATACTTAAGAAATCTGTATATGCAGCCATTACAGAAGCATCAGCATATTCAACAGAATCTCCAGGTGTTACGTTTCTGGCTAAAAGAAGAGCTTCCTTGTAATGCTTTGGAAGTGTGCTGTCTATTGAATAATGTCTCTTAAGTTCACGTTCAAATACATCTGTACGACGATCCATCAGAAGAGCACACAAGTTGTAATCAGCCGAATGGTTGATACTGCCGGGAGTCTTAGAATTTATATACATCAATATATCACCTTCATATATCATAAGACTGTTTACGTTCTTTCCGTTGGGACGAAGTGCCGACGAACCACCCGTCAAAGGATATTCAAACAAACGTTCGCCCAATTCTCCTTTCAAGGATAATACATATGCACGCAGCATGGTTAGAGATTCATCAGTCTTCTGATATTCATTTCCTATGGAAAGAGCCTCTTCATAACGTCCGGCTATAATGGCATTCTCAACTTTTATCCTATTATGCAACATGACATCTGTATTGCCCGCTCCTATGGTAACAAGCATCATCACAGTAATAGAAAGCAGATTTGTCCACATCACTTTTGAAAACAATGAGCCTGTAGAGACATCATCCCTGCCCAGAGCATCTACTTCTCCAAGCATACGTACTATGACAACATATACGACCAGAATGAGAGGCGCGAGCCAGAACCACACATTATTGTATACGCTTCCGCTACCGTCGGGCGTAACGTCTCCCAATATGGCTATCAACAAGAACGAAGGCAGATATGTAAGCCAGTAGAACCATCTGTCAAGACGTAATATAGAATATACGAATGAATGAACGAGGAACATTACAAATGTAATGACCGATGCCCCGATAAATTTATCGTATGTCGTAGCACCACCAGACAGGATGTGCTGTGCCAGAGCCATCACATCGCCCTGGTAAAAATAGAGATATAGGAATATAAGCACACAGAACACTACACAGCACACCGTATGTACCAAAGTGTACTGTCTGCGTACCTTTTTGTTTCTTCTTGCCATTTAATTTTTCTTCAATACAACAGCCGAACGTGCAGGAATATACAGTTTGAGCCATTCCTTACGCTGCTTTACGTATTCTGGATCATAATTTGTAAAATGTGTCATCGTGTCGTCTGCCAGTCCGTTGCCTCCATACTGTTTTGCATCAGTATTTAAGACTACATCGTAAGTTCCCGTCGGAACTAAGAATCCATAATCCGTAAACGACTTCGACGGATTAAAATTGAACACAAACAGAAGGTTTCCACGCATAAATGCAAGAATCTGGTCACCATCATTATGCCATATTTCTGTTACGGGAGTACGTTCTATTCTCCTTTCACTCTTCAGGACTTTCAACATATCATGGTCAAAATCTCCAAGATAGTGATAACAGAGTTCTTTATTGTCTACGAGATTCCACTGACGACGTGCATATTTATAGCTCCATCCGTTACCTTCACGTGGGAAATCTATCCATTCGGGATGTCCGAACTCATTACCCATGAAGTTAAGATATCCACCGTTAATTGCTGAAGCCGTAACAAGACGTATCATCTTATGGAGTGCGATACCGCGATGAACACGGTCATTCTCGTCACCTTTCTTAAAATGCCAGTACATGTCAGAATCTATAAGACGGAATATAATGGTCTTATCACCCACAAGTGCCTGGTCGTGACTCTCACAATAACTGATTGTCTTTTCTTCTGCACGACGATTCTTTACTTCCCAGAAAATGCTGCTTGGTTTCCAATCCTCATCACGCAGTTCCTTTATGGTCTTAATCCAGTAATCAGGAATGTTCATCGCCATACGGTAATCAAATCCGAAACCTCCGTCTGCAAACTTTGCTGCAAGTCCCGGCATACCGCTCACCTCCTCGGCAATAGTAATGGCATTGGGATTAACCTCATGTATAAGCACATTGGCCATTGTCAGATAACAGATTGCATTATCATCTGCCGAGCCGTCAAAGTAATCGCCATATCCGCAGAAAGCCTTTCCAAGACCATGATCATAATACAACATCGAAGTAACGCCGTCAAAACGGAATCCGTCGAAATGGAATTCCTCAAGCCAGTACTTACAGTTAGACAGTAGGAAATGTATTACCTCGTCCTTACCATAATCAAAACACAGACTGTCCCACGCCGGATGTTCCCTACGCTCACCTGGATAGAAATACTGACACGGATCTCCTGCAATATTTCCAAGACCTTCGTTTTCATTTTTCACAGCATGACTGTGAACAATATCCATTATTACAGAAATGCCGTTCTTATGAGCCTCATCTATCAGAGCCTTAAGTTCCTCAGGTGTACCGAAACGACTTGAAGGCGCAAAGAAATTACTTACATGATAACCGAACGATCCATAATAAGGATGTTCCTGCACTGCCATTATCTGAATACAGTTATAACCATCTTCTATTATACGCGGCAGTACATCATCCTTAAATTCAGTATATGTGCCTACACGTTCTTCGTTCTGTGCCATACCTACATGGCATTCGTATATAAGCAGAGGAGATTTAGACGGACGGAACTTTTTCTTTTTCCATACATATTGTTCCTCAGGATTCCATACCTGGGCAGAAAACACCTTCGTCTCTTCATCCTGCACCACACGTGTGACGTAAGCAGGTATACGTTCACCGTTGCCTCCGTCCCAATAGACATGCATTTTATAAAGATCGCCGTGTTTAACAGCCTTGTCGCTAAGTTTTAATTCCCAGTTATTAGTTCCGGGAACACGTTTTGCGCGGTAACGTTCTTCTTCCTTCCATCCATTGAAGTCTCCGACAAGATACAAATCGGTAGCATTCGGTGCCCATTCTCTGAACACCCATCCCCTCTTCAGTTTATGCAGACCATAGTATTCGTATCCCGAAGCAAAGTCAGATAATTTACGCTTACCATTATTCGTAAGCTGAGATATTTTGTTACAGGCATTTTCGTGCCTGCCTCTTATCGCTGTTTCATAAGGCTTCAGATATTCATCCGTCAGAACAGCAAGCCTCGAAGCCTTTTTACCTAATTCTTTGTTTTCCATCTAAAACTACCGATTAAAGAACACTAAATTTTTCTCTTTCTGCCATTAACATAGGTACCTTTCTCAATTATGGTACCATTACTATCTTTCATGACATAGGCTCCATCTCTCTTACCTTTTTTATAAGAGCCCTCAAATCGATTGCCTTTACCATCTTCCTCTATGGCCTTTCCGTTTTTGAAACCTTTAGAATAAAGTCCTTTAAAACGACTGCCGTCATGGAAATGAATTGTTATTTCACCATCCATCTCTCCAAGCTTGAAAGAGCCTTCATAACAGTCACCATTACTCCTTACAAGTTTTCCATGACCATCCGAAAGGTCATTTTTCCACATTCCTATATATTCGTCATGTGTACTCCATGTAAAAGTTCCCTGTCCTGAGCGGTTGCCATGCTCAAAATTGCCAACGTATTTATCACCGTTAGCATATTTGAACGTTCCGAATCCGTGACGTTCTCCTTGATGATAATTTCCGCTGTACACATCTCCGTTAGAGAACGTATAAACACCCCAGCCATGAATACTGTCGTTTTTCCATTCCCCATCATATTTGTCACCACTTGAAAAGATGTTTACTCCTTTACCATTACGCATGTTGTTACGCCATTCACCTTTATATACAGTACCGTCTTTCCAGGTAAATACGCCATAACCATTCTTCTGGTCATCTTTCCACTCACCCTCATAACATGCGACACCATCCTTATACGTGTATTTTCCATATCCCGAACGCATATCCCTTTCCCAGTTGCCGTCATACACATCATCATTACAATAATACATAACACCATGTCCCTGCTGATAGTCGCGATACCACAGTCCTACATATTTATTATTGTTTTTAAAATAATATGTACCTCTTCCATGCTGGTGGTCTTCCAACCAGTCGCCTTCATATTTTTCTCCATCGGGGAATACATATACTCCATACCCGGTGCGTTTTCCTTTAACATATTCGCCCTCGTATTTGTCGCCATTTTTGTAAACAACTTTTCCTTTTCCATGTGGCTTTCTCGATACTATTTCGCCTGTATATTGTCCGCCATCATGTGTAGTGCACGTACCGATATGCAGTTTACTCTGTGCTCCTGCTGTAATCGAAATGCAACATATAAATAATGATAATAATGAATGTTTCACTTATTGATGTTTTTAAAATCCCCTCAAAACTACAAAATTTCAGACATACTGCAAAAACATTCGTTCACAAACGACTTTTTTTTGGCTCTAATTATTATTCTATATTAATTTTTAACTCGCAAAACATTTGGTCGTTAATGTCGGAAAACGTATATTTGCACCCTAAATTGACACATAGATAGTCGTTTGTTACCGACACCATGGTAAAGAGATTTCAGAACAAAATATCAGGAAGCCGTTTCCTTCTGGCTACGGTTGCATTTATAACTGTCGTGTTATGGCTATCGGCAGGAATGCTGAATGTCAGCACACTTCCTTTTTTAGCACTAACAGCCATAACTGCATATTTCCTCGTAGAACTTGACACGAGGAATTCAATCATCAGGATATATAGCCGAATGATACCTTCGTCATTTCTTGTGCTTACTACAATGACGGGGGCCTTTATACATGACACTTACGCCTGCACTGCACTGTTATGGACATTATTCCTTATTTTCTTGTTTTCAGCATACCAGGACAGGAATGCCGCAGGAAAAACATTCTATGCTTTTCTATTACTCGGCCTTTCAAGTTTATTATTTGTACAGACATTCTTCTTTCTGCCTGTAATTTGGTTTACGATGCTCACAAATCTGATGTCGATGGGCAGACGTACACTTGCGGCTTCAATCGTTGGCATGCTGATGCCATACTGGTTTATATTTGGCTGTCTGATGTTTAAAGGAGACTTAACGTTCTTTGAGCAGCATTTTTCACAATTAGTAATGTTCCAGCCTCTTTCGCCGTGGGATGTATCGGACACTAGTAACACCGTTACGTTTGGTACTCTGTTTCTTCTGTCGTTAGTCGGAATGATTCATTTCATGCGTACAAGCAATAAGGACAAGATTCGAACACGAATGTTCATGGAGATGATAATAACGACCAATCTTTTTGTCATACTGTTTACTTTCCTGCAACCAGTGCATTTTATGCATCTGCTGCCAATACTTGTGATAACGACATCGGTTCTTATATCTCATTACATTGTGCTGACTGATACAAAACTAACAAACAGATCGGTATATTTGATTATTGCAATTGTTTCTGCCGCAACTATATATAATTTATGGATCAGCTGATATTAATTCTTTCTGACTACGGCTACATAGGTATGCTGATAGCATCTTTTCTGGCAGGAAGTTTTTTCCCTTTCAGTAGCGAGGCCGTAATGGTTGCGTTACTGGCTGCCGGTCTTAATCCTATGGGATTACTGATATATGGCTCAGCAGGAAACATTCTCGGAAGTATGTTCAATTACTGGGTAGGTCGTATGGGACGTCTTGACTGGATTGAAAAATATCTGCATGTCACTCCCGAAAAACTTAAGAAAGCTCAAACTTTTATGGCTGGACGCGGATCATGGATAGGTTTCTTTGCATTTCTACCTATTCTTGGAAGTGCCATTACCATAGCAATGGGACTTATGCGAGCTAACATAGTAGGAACTTTAGTAAGTATATCGGTTGGAAAAATAATCCGTTATGCACTGCTTCTTTATGGAGCATCGTTTTTTATGTAGATGCTGCTTAAAGAACAAATATATCGTATATAAAAAACAAAAAAAGCACCGGGGTGAAAATAAATACATCTCGATGCTTAAAATCCTCATCCAATATTCATTACATTGTTCGAAAATAATTTCAATAAGCACTGGGTATAACACCAACCCAGTGCTTGTATTCCGTCAAGCATTCTATGAATGAATAAATAGCAGACGGCATAAAAAACATTTAAATTATAAAGAATCAGTGACCCTTTATATATTACGACCGCTCACCAGCAGCTATAAAACGCATACACTGTCTTCAGTTTGGCTCTGAAGGTAAATCAACACGTTCCTGTGTCAGATCAAGATAAAAATGCATTGCATTTACCAGACAGTATACAACTTCTCTTATTTGTATCTTTACTTCTTCATCATCATTTAAGTCTCGCTCGCAGACCACCCACAGAGTATTGTCCTTTTTATATGCCTTAACATATTTCAGACGAACATTAATCTGATTTATAAGTCTGCAAGTCGTCTCATGCGAATTTTTTGTTATATCAAACGGCATTCCGACATCTAAGAAGTGTGTATCATCAGGAATGATACGACAAACCATATTGATAGCATCATATGTCAGACCGTATAGATTTTCATCTAAAATCGTTACTTTAAAGCCTAAATCTTCAAAAGCCGTTATTATCTTTTTGTTCATCACTTACAATCAGTAATGTTATTAATTCTATATATTAATGCTTTAATGAAACACAAAGTAACCATCTTTTATCAATAAATTCTTCAAAAACGAATATATTTAATATTTCTTAACGTCAAAAGTCGTCAAAGACGTATATAAGTACGATTTAAGTTAAAAATAGCATGTCTTTGAAGTCTTTTATAGTAAAAAAAAGCTAACAATAAAGCACTAGGAAATGATACAATTCTGATTATAATATAAAGGATTTTTTATTTGTACACATTCATTGTATTCGATATATACATACAAAAAAGTCTGATGTCTTCTCCTTGTAAAGACATCAGACTTTTAGTTAATTGTAATGTATATTTAAAGAAATCTTATAACAAAAACCTTACCGTCTAATCAACCATTACGAAACCTGCCCAGTAGAATGGTTCCGGATATTTTTTACGAACAGTACGCATTGCCTTCATGAAAGCTTTCTTCTTATCAACCTGATTGTCATTTTTCTTGAACAGGTTCTTGTAGAACTCAATCATAAACTGACGCGTCACGACATCACTGACATTCCACAGGGTCATTACAATAGTTTTTACGCCAGCTTTCTTGAATGCACGCTGCAAGCCGAACAATCCCTCACGTGTAACCTTACCCTGTGCCGACTGACATGCAGAAAGTACTACAAGATCTATGTTAGAAAGATCGAGACATGATATATTTCCGGCAGAAACGATACCACCAAGAACGTTATCAGGTAATTTCTCACCCTGCCATGCTGCATTTCCACCAGACAGAACAAGTCCTGACAGGAACATAGCATCATTTGAACCCTTAAGATAATTACTACGATCTGCTTCTTCGGGAGTATAATAGAATCCGTGTGTAGCGATGTGCAGAATTCGAGGAGAGTTGTTATGCATGTTCAGGAACGACTCTTCCGTTCCCTTACCTTCAGTGTATCTCGTTACATCATAACCTTTCTTTGTGAGGATCTTGGCAATTTCTTCAGTTTCAGACAATGTTCCAGGCAGATATGCAAACTTTTTTGCACCTTTAGCCATGTTTCGCATAGCATATAGTTTTTCATGATCAAACTTCTTACTCTCAGCCTGCATATCATCTATGTCAAGATCATATCTTAATCCTCCATAGATCACGGCATCCTTTTTATCAGTCGTACTTGTCTGATTATCTGCTATTCTGTGAGCCGAAGTAAGACGTACAAAATCATAATGTTCGCCCAAGAGTGAACCATCGCTGAGAGGAAGCGAACCCAATGAAATCTGATACATTATGCCAGAAGGTACATAATACACTCTGCCACCCTTTTCTGCATATTTAGCAATTGGATTCCATAATAATTTCAAGACATCTTCAGAAATGCTTTCATCATAGAACACATCCATTCCGTAGCCTTTCATTATACTGTCCACCTGACTTTCATCGAAGACTTTAAGAACTTCAGGCGTCTTCATATCTTTTTTAACAACATATGCTATATACTTATGTGCTCCGCGATCATCAATGTAATCAAAGAAATCGAACATCACATCCTTATCACCGAGATGTTTGCATACATCATCGTAACTGAAGTCAAGGAATGATGTATAACCGCTATAAAGTTTAGATTTCTCAGTAAGTTTATTATCTAACTCGCGTATCTGAACCTGCAGACTGTCAATAAGTTCTTTATTCTTTCTGTAATTTCTGAAAAGAGAATTTCTCTGCATACGCAGTGACGACATTCTGATAAAATCATCTACATCCTCTTTTGTTCCCTTAAGCTGAAGAGTGTTATACATTGATCTGTCAGACTCGAACAGCAATGATTTAAGCATGATTGTAGTGTTATAACACTGCTTTACGAATTCTCTGTCCACATCCTTGTAATCCAGTACAAAGGTAGCCATACGCCACAGACGGTCGGACAATGTATTGATATAAACTTGTCGGTCGGTTGCGAGGATATATCTTAACTTCTGTCGCAGGATATTTTCAAGAATCTTTATAGACTGTATATATAATTCTGAATTATTTTCCATCTTTCCGTCAGCACGCAGACTGTTTGCATACATATACAACGCACGACTGTACTGTTCCGATTTCTTACCACTTACCTTAGCTACCAGGTCCATGGCATGTTTATAAAGTTTGCATGCCTCAGCAGTACGTCCCATTTTTTTAAGTTCACCTGCACGAAGTTCGAGCATTGTGATACGCAGATGGAATGTTTCGTCATATTGCTGTGAAAGAATGGAGTCTGCCTTATAGTAATAATGCATAGCTCTTTCTCTTTTACCCAACTTAGAATATCCTGTTCCGATAAAATTACATACAAGCGACTTATTAAATAAATCAGGTATATATGTGTATGCATGACGTAACGAATCGGCAACACGCTCAAAATTCACGCTGTCTTTAATTTCAGAATAGAGCTGTGTGTCAACGAGATATGACAAGTAATGCGTAAAATTAGAATTATCATAGATTTTTGAAAAACATTTGGCAAGCTTGGCATTATATTCAATAGCCGAATGATAATCCTTCTGTTTACGCTTTAAATCGCGCATATTAGAATAATACGTTATTTTCTGTCCCAATTTAGCTTCCTCATTTTTAATCTTTGATATCAGTTCTGCATGACTGTTAAAATAAGACCCGGCAGCATCATAGTTTCCTAACTCTACTAATTCATTACCCATGGACAGGTAATAGTCGCCTAAGATACTTACATTATCACTTTTATACATCAGAGAATCAAGCGTCATACCCCATGAAGTAAACTTCTCCATGTCATTAAGCTTCTTAAAAATCTCTCTTCCATGTTTTAATGCAAGATAATGATGATAATCATCTTTAACTATACGACATAGTCTGCGCATTTCTTCATAACAATCAAGAGAAAGTGATATATTTCCAGTTTCAGAATTAAGCTGCGCAATATCAAATAGAATCTGTATACGATTTTCGGCATTGTCGCTTATGGTATATGCTTTCTTTAGGGTTTCAACAGCACCTGTAAAATCAAGTTTATCCAATTTTAGTTTTCCCTCAATCAGATAAGTAGACTGTATCTCATCTTTTATCTGTTTAACCCTGTCTCCTTTGGCATAAGGCAGTAACTTTTCACATACAGCACGCGAAACATCATATTTTTTTACATTACGAGCTTTCGGTTCCGTAGCGAAAATTAAACCGTAATCTAACATTACACTTACAGCCTCGTTTTTTTCATCTTCTGTAAGTTTAAGGTCAAGCAACTTAGACGCCGTGTTATATGCGTCCTCATACCTTTTCAGTTTACCATAACATTGTGCCGCACCAATCTGTAAACGAACATACATGCGCAACTGGTCTTTTCCACCAGATGTTTTTTCAGCAGCTTCCAAATAATAGTTAAGTGACTTTTCATAATCTTCTTGTTCAAAAGAAGTTAAAGCCTTTTTCAGCAGGATATTATCATTAGTATCAGAAACCTGTGCATACGAAGTAAATGATACTAATGATAATAAGAATACAAAAAGAAAGTTTTTTTTCATTTTCATGTATTTATGATTGTTTTTAACAATAATACGTAAAATTATCAAAATTATTTTATAAAATAATCAAAATACCTATAAGAACATCAGTCTACCATAACGAAACCTGCCCAGTAAAGCGGTTCTGGATATTTAGCACGGATAGTGTTCTTTGCATCAATAAAAGCCTTAAATTTATCCGAACATCCGTTCTCTCCCTTGAAAAGATTTTTATAGAACTCTATCATAAATTCGCACGTAACGACATCACTGACATTCCATAATGTCATTATCAAAGTCTGTACTCCAGCCTTTTTAAATGCCCTCTGTAATCCATAAAGTCCCTCGCGTGTTATCTTACCAGCACCAGACTGACATGAAGAAAGTACCACCAGACCGGTATTAGATAAATCAAGACAAGATATATTTCCAGCAGATATTACACCTCCGAGTACACCTGAAGGAAGTTTCCTACCCTGCCATGCTGCATTTCCACCTGAAAGCACAAGACCTGAAAGAAGCATGGCATCAGAACTGCCTTTTAACATCACGCTACTGCTTGCAAGTTCTGGTGTATAATAAAAGCCATGTGTGGCAATATGCAGTATCTGAGGAGAATTATTGTGCATGCTGAGGAAAGATTCTTCTGTTCCTTCATTCTTTGTGTACATCTTAACTTTATACCCCGCTGAACTAAGTATATCAGAAACAGTCTCCGTCTCATATAATGTCTGCGGAAGGTACATGAAACTATTTGTGCCCTGTGCTACCCCACGCATTACATACAGCTGTCGGTCCTTATAAAGACTGCTCTCCTTTATCATGTCTTCAACAGACATGTCATAATTAAGTCCTCCGTAAAGAACTGCTGTTTTTTCTCCAGACAAATGTTTCTTACTGCATGCCAGCTCGCGTGCAGAAGACAATCGTACAAAATTATAATGATCGCCTAACAGAGAACCATCTGAAAGAATCAGCGATTCTGGAGATATCTGATACATTATGCCGGAAGGCACATAATATACATCAGCTCCTTGCACAGTATATTTTTCAAGATTCTTCCATAAAAGATTTAAGAAAGCATCTGACTTATTTTCTGTATAAACTTCATCAATGGACATACCTCCAAGCAGACTGTCTAACTGTGCTTCATCAAACATTTCTGTAATAATAGGATTTTCGTTACCTTTCTTAACTATATAAGCCACATATTTATGCGAACCGTTTTCTTTATAGTCGAAGAAGTCGAAAAGGACATCATTCTCATCTAACTGACTGCAAACGTCCTCATACTTGAAATCAAGAAACGAAGTATAATCAGCATAAACTTTTGATTTTTCAGTCAGTCTGTTGTCTATTTCACTAATTTTTATATAATTAGCATCAATCTCATCCTTATTATTTTTATAATCCTTATAAAGAGTACTCTGTCTGTTGCGCAGGCGCATAAGTGTCATGAAATCGGAAACATCATCAGGCGTTCCTCTTTTCTGAAGCGTATTATACATAGAACGGTCAGACTCGAATAATAGAGATTTTAAGGTAAGTATTGTGTTATAGCTATCCTTTACAAACTCATCGCTGACAGAACTATAATCAAGAGCAAACGAAGATATCTTCCACATTTGTTCAGTAAGTGTATTTATGTATGAAGTTCTGTCTTTAAGTGTAACATAACGCAGTTGCTTACGAAGAATTTGTTTCTTAATATCCATTGATTTTTTGTAAAGATCGGCACTGTAATCTAAATTACCCTTCTCTTTCTCACAATTTGCATAAAAATACACGGCGTCAGCATACTGCTTAGACTCAGTGCCATAGACCTTAGTTATAAGTTCAACGTAATGTTTACAGTCTCTGGCTGCCTCTACTGGATGCCCCATCTTTCTGTATTCAGAAAATCTATGCATTAAAAGATTCATTCGCATGTCGTCTGTTTCATCAAACTTTTCTGCCAGAACAGAATCTGCCTTAGAATAATAAACCAGAGCCTTCTGACTGTCACCTAATTTAGAATACCCTGCACCACAATATTTATAAACGAGCGACTTATAATATAAGTCATGTATAGAACCTATTTCATCTCTGACTGCACTTGTAATCCGTTCAAAATTCACAGAATCTCCCATCTCGGCATAAATGGAAGAGTTAAACAGACATGAGAAGTAGTAAGGTGCAGTTTTACCAAAGCGTTTCTGCATGATATCCGAATACTGCATGCCATATTCAATTGCTGATTTATAATCATGCTGCTTAAACTTCAAGTCACGCATATTCAAAAAATATGGAGATTCAAGATAGAAGCACTCAGCATCGTCTTTTTTATTCTCACTTATCAGATCTTTGCTACGTTTGAAATATGACTCTGCTATAGAATAATTGCCAAGACTTAAAAACTCATTTCCCATTTCATCATTATAACTCTTAAGAATGTCATAATTGTCAGTTACGGCCATCAGAGAATCAAGGGTCTGTCCGATACGAGTTACATTCTCCATATCGTTTATAGCCTTGTAGACCTTGCGTTTACCGACGAGCGAGCTGTAAAGAATATCGTTGTCTTCTAACTTATACGCAAGTTTCTCTGCGCAGCTGTAATAGACGAGCATGTTTTCATAATCTTCCACAACATCATAAATTGCTGCAAGACCATTATAAATTAACAATTCATTTTGTTCGTCATCATATATCGTTATGGCTTTTTTCAATGTTGATACCGCCTTGTCAATTTCTGTATTTGCAAAATATATGGCAGCCTCTCCAATATGTGCAATCTGATATGCTTTCTTTATTTCATCCAACGTTTCGCCTTCTGCATACGGCATTACCTTCTCAAAAATTTGTTTTATCTTTATATAATCAGGAATACCTTTTTCCAGAAGACTTCTTCCATACAGCAATCCAGCAGAAGAATAAATTTTATATACATCTTTTTTCTGCGCACGTGAAAGCTTTGAACTTATCAGTTCTTCGGATGTCTCCATGGCAGACTTGCAAGAATCTAATTCTAAATAGCAGCGAGCTGCACTGATTCTTGAATTTATATAAAGTTTACTATCTTTTTCTGTATCGGAAGTATTTTTCACGACGTATAGAAAAGAATCAAGCGCAGAGCTGTATTCTTTATTTTTGTAAAGAGATTCTGCCTTATGCATTTTATCTTCTAACTGTCTTCTACTTTGTGTCTGAGCTGATATACCTACTGACAACAAAACAGCAAGTAAGAGCATATAAATTCTACATTTCATCATATACTATATAATTAATATTTACATTCTTGACTCGTTGGCGGAATTAAATCAGCGCATATTTAACTCTGCCAATGGGTTTGT
>JAHHQW010000046.1 GCA_020026195.1 Prevotella sp. | reverse complement strand
CTTTTTAGAATCGCTAAGCTATATGGCTATCCCCATTGATTATCTACTGAGCCGCGTTTACGTTTCATTTTTGATGTATATTGCTCCTTTTTTGTTTAATTTTATTATCTTTGCAGCAATAAAAACAACATTCGACATGAAGAAATTTATTTTATTTTTATTAGCGTTACTTGTTTTTTCTCAGTCAAACGAGATGTTTGCACAGAAAGACAATATAATTCGTACACATGTTCCTTCAAGAGCAAAAGGTCAGAAAGACGTATTGGGGCTTACTGTGCCAGCAATGAAGGTCGTAAGAGTTGGTTTCGTAGGATTAGGTATGCGTGGTCCAAGTGCAGTGGACAGATGGTGCCATATTCCTGGTACAGAAATTAAGGCTCTCTGTGACGTTGAGAAAGAACGTGTTGAGAATTGTCAGAAGATTCTTAAGAATAAAGGAAAAGCTGAGGCTGCTGAGTTTTATGGAAGCGTTGACTCATATAAGAAGATGTGTGAACGCAAGGACATCGATCTGATTTACATCTGTACGGACTGGGTACATCATGTGCCAATTGCATTGTATGCCATGGAACATGGAAAGCATGTTGCGATAGAAGTTCCGGCTGCGCTGACACTTAAAGACATTTGGTCACTTATCGATATGAGTGAGAAGACAAGGAAACATTGTATGATGCTTGAAAACTGTGTTTATGATTTCTTCGAGATGTCTGCATTAGAGATGGCTAAAAAAGGACTTTTTGGTGAAGTAATACATACAGAAGGTTCATATCTTCACAATCTTGATGAATTCTGGAATGAATACTGGAGCAACTGGCGTCTTCAGTTCAACCATGATAATCGCGGAGATGTATATCCCACACACGGCCTTGGCCCTGCATGTCAGGTAATGGGTATTCACCGTACAGACCGTATGGATTATCTTGTAGCAATGGATACAGATCCTTTCAATGGTCCGAAGATTACAGAACGCAATACAGGAAAGAAATGTGATGACTTTAAGAATGGCGACCAGACAACGACTGTTATACGTACGGCAAAGGGTAAGACAATACTTATCCAGCACAATGTGCTTACTCCGCGTCCTTACAGCAGAATGTATCAGATTGTAGGAACTGACGGATATGCAAGCAAGTATCCGGTTGAACAGCTTTTATTCAGAACAGAAGCACTTAAAGACAATAACGTAAAAGCTCAGTATGATAAACTTGATGCTCACAGTGCACTTCCAGACAGCATAAGAGATGCAATGTTAGAGAAATATACACCAGAGTATGTTAAGGAAATCAGAGATATGGCTAAAGAAATTGGCGGACATGGTGGTATGGACTATATCATGGATTACCGTTTAGTATATTGTCTGCGTAACGGACTGCCTTTGGATATGGATGTCTACGATATGGCAGAATGGTGCTGTCCTGCAGAATTAACACGAATTTCAATAGAAAACAATTCTGCACCTGTCGAAGTTCCTGACTTTACAAGAGGTGCAATGGATAGGACAAAGACAGATAAATAAAATATTCATAGATTTAAAATATAAATAATTACGAGTAATATGCAGTTCAGATGCATTGCTCGTAATTATTTTTGACCTTAAATTATAGTATTCTTAATAATGAATGTAGAAAACATAAGAAAGATAATAGAAAAAGAACCAAATCTTTCGACAGCTCTTGGAATGGAGTTTATATCAACCCCTGAGGATGATACATGCATGGCAAGGATGAGAGTAGACGAACGTAACCGTCAGCCTTTTGGATTTCTCAGCGGCGGAGCATCACTTGCGCTTGCAGAGAATCTTGCAGGTGTGGCATCATTTGCCATGTGTCCCGACGAAATAAATGTAGGAGTAAACGTGAGCGGCAATCATGTGCGTGCCGTAAAAGAAGGCGATACAGTTACTGCTACAGCCCACCTTTTGCACAGAGGAAAGAAATTACATGTGTGGAAAGTTGATATCTGCAACTCATGCGGAGAACTTATATCATCAGTAAGTGTAACCAATTATATAATAGATAAAAAGTTATGATGCCGGCATATGCTTTCTACCGTCTGCCCGGAAAACGAGAATATATAGAAGTAAGACAGAATGACGGTGGTATAGAAATTCTATCGTCTTATAGTCAGCTCTCAGGAAAGAAAGGGTTTGTTATAGCCCCGTTTTCCATCAGTGCTGAATGTCCGCTTATGATTATAAATCCTGAATCATGCAGCAGTCATGTCGTAACAGAAATAAAACAGCAGAAATGCTGCGATGATATATTCACCAGAGAAAAGGAAGCATATATAAACGACTTCAATAAATTTCACGATTCACTTACCTCTGGAATATTTCAGAAAATAGTATTATCGCGTAATTCAGAAGCAAAACGTATAGGAAATATAAATGACAAGGACATTTTCCTTACAGCCTGTAATTTATATCCTGATATGTTTGTAGCCCTTGTTTCTGCTCCACATTGTGGAACATGGCTGATGTCAACACCTGAGATACTTATCGAAGGCAATGGATGCGAATGGCATACCATGGCACTTGCAGGAACAATGCGTGATGAGACAAAAACAGAATGGAGCGGAAAGAACCTGCGTGAGCAGAAATATGTAGAAGAATATATTTCTCAGAGATTGTCACGATATGTTGATAATATGAGCATTGACGGTCCGTATACTTCGCATGCAGGCAACCTTGTTCATTTAAGGAGCGACTTCAATTTTAGGTTACGTCATCCAGAAAACATAGGAAATGTAATAGAATGTCTGCATCCTACGCCAGCAGTGTGCGGACTGCCAAAGGAAGAAACCATGCAGTTTATTATTGAAAACGAGCACTCTCCACGTTCTTATTACAGCGGATTTAGCGGAATCCTCAATCCAGAAAGCGAGACACATCTCTTTGTCTCATTAAGATGTATGAATATCACTCCGGAAAAGTTTACCCTTTATGCCGGAGGAGGATTGCTTGATGCAAGTAATGCAGAGAAAGAATGGCTGGAAACAGAAGCTAAGATGGAGACAATGAAGAAGTGTATTCTTTAATTTGCATACATCTTAAAACGTAATTTCTCATATCAAAAATATTATTGTATTGAAAAAATCGTTATATTTGTGGTAAACATAATAATATGAGCCATGAATATAGCGTTATGTATCATATCGGTTGTTATTATAGCAGCTATAATTCTCTATGTGTTTTTTTTCAGTAAAAGAAAAAAGCAGAGTACACAGATGCCTTTTACTCAGGAGGAATGCAAAGGTATTATAGAACGTGCCCTGGCATCACTGAATTGTAAACCAGAATGGAACGAGACAGAGCACGGCATAAGTGCATCATACATTTATCAGGCAGGCTTTTTCAGAATATGCATATCTAAGAAAAGCCGCTATGTAAGTCTTGCCTATATGTATATGTTCGAGACTTCTATGACTAATCTTGACACGGTGCGTGAACTCTGTAATATATTCACAAAACGCAGTGAGAACGAGAAACTTGTATATTCTATAAATGGAGAGAAGAACATAGTAAACGTACACATCATAGCAACATTTACCCCGGAAGTAGAAGATTCGTCAGAACTCTTGCAGCAGGAGATGCGCAATATTTTCGGATGCCGTAATATGTTCTATAATGAGTTTGGAAAGATGATGAATAATGTAGAGTATACAAATATACGAGACATGGAGAAAGATTCTGCCGAATGGTCGCGTAAGAATTTCCTTGTACATGAGCACGAACTCTTAAATATGCCTTCAAAGCTGCGTTTCCGTGAAAATGGATACGATCATCTTCAGCTCCTTACGTTTATGCGCAATGTCTTATCAAATGAAACCATAAAAATAATATCAGTACTTCTGTGTATAGCAGACGAAAAACACAGTAAGATTACAGATGCTAAAGACATTCTAAACTATCATATTTCAGATGCAATAATAAAGAATGGAGTTAAGATACGTAATGCCGTTACACTTGTCGTTGAATATAATGACGACGTTTTACCAGGATTTACGCGTACGGCAGTGCTTCACGTCAGTTACGAGGGAGGTGGAAAGAAGGCCATGTATTACAGAGTAACTCTTATGCAGGTTCCTGTTTCAGCCGAAGACGTATCAGCTTCCGAAATAGTAAAGAGTGTAACTATAGCTTACGACATGAGCAGTAAGAAACAAAACTATTACGAGTTTCTGTACTTGTGGAAAGAAGCAAAGGAAAAGAAAAACGAAAACCAGCAGCTTACATTAG
This sequence comes from Prevotella sp., assembly GCA_020026195.1. Classification (GTDB taxonomy): domain Bacteria; phylum Bacteroidota; class Bacteroidia; order Bacteroidales; family Bacteroidaceae; genus Prevotella. The sequence continues at coordinate 16,096 of JAHHQW010000046.1, read as the reverse complement.
ATGAACAGCTCATATCTTATACGGATGAAGAAAACAATGCATATAAGATATTCAGAGGACGTCAGCTTTTCTTGCAGCATCGTTATTATGAAGCCGTGCCATATCTTGACGAGGCCTATCGTTTTCTCTGTGCCAGATTTTCGAAACTTCGTGAAGAAGGCATCACTACATTCTATGAAATGTGTTTTATGTTAGGAACTTCATACTGCGATATGCATGATTACGAGCGTGCCCTGCCATATCTTGCAACAACACTTGAGGCCGAAAATATGGGTATAAACATCGTAGATGCTATAAGATACAAGAAAGAATATGTTAACTGTCTTGTAAACAGCGGTGATTACAGAGCCATGAAATATGTATTCGAACTTATCAATACTATAGAGAACGCACGCAGATTCAGAGATCTTTCACGTCATTGGAATGATTTTTTGAATTTCCTCAAACGCCGTTACATACAGATACTTATTAACAGCGAGTTTTATGATGATGCAGAGATTGAACTTAAGAATATGCTCAGTGATCCTGAGAATAAGGATTTTGCACTCGATGAACTTGCAAGTCTGCAAAAAAACAGAAAGAAATATAGTAAATGACATACGTACATATTATAATAGCTCTTATATACGTTGTACTTGTGATAGCAACCACGCTGACTGTGCTGATGGAGAACAGGCAGCCTGAAAAAACAGTAGCATGGATATTTGTCCTCGTGTTTGTCCCCGTCGTGGGTATGATAATATATTTCTTTTTCGGACGTAACACCCGGCGCGAACGACTGATAAGCAAACACACCATAGACCAGCTGTCACGAAGACAGATGCTTGAATTCGTTGAACAGAAGGGATTTGTTATTCCCGAACGACATAAGGCTTTGGCTAATCTCTTTTATAATCAGAACGAAGCTCTCCCTTTCAAGGATAATACTGTAGATATTTATACTAACGGATATGACTTCATATTTGCCCTGCTGCACGACATAGCAGGAGCACAGAGCCATATTCATATATGTTCTTACATCTTTGAAGACGATTCTCTTGGAAATCTTGTTGCCGATGCACTGATAGACAAGGCACACGAAGGTGTAGAGGTACGTGTCATATATGATGATGTCGGATGCTGGAAGGTTAAGGATGAATTTTTTGAGCGAATGCGCTGTGAAGGAATAGAGGTACATTCGTTCATGCCAGTAAAGTTCCCTGCATTTACAGGTAAGGTAAACTATCGTAATCACAGAAAGATTGTAGTGATAGACGGCAATGCCGGATACATAGGAGGAATGAACATAGCCCGCCGTTATGTAAAGGGAACAGGCGGACATAAATGGCGTGACACACATATTCGAATCACCGGAGCTGCCGTTTACGGACTTCAGCGCACATTCCTGATTGACTGGTATTTTGTTGACGGCTCTCTTATTACCAATAACAAATATTATCCTCGTATAGAGAATAAGACAGAGAATAACTGTATAATCCAGATTGTAGTGTCCAGTCCCATTGCACCCTGGCCCGATATAATGCAGGGATATGTCCGTATTCTGATGCAGGCAGAGAAATACGTCTATATAGAGACACCTTATTTCCTGCCTACCGAACCTATACTGTTTGCCATGCGTACGGCAGCACTTGCTGGTGTGGATGTAACGCTTATGATACCGATGCACGCGGATTCTAAACTTGTAGAACTTACAGGTATGTCGTATGTCCGCCAGACACTTGATGCCGGTGTAAAGGTAATGCTCTATGAAAAAGGATTCAATCATTCCAAACTGCTTATTTCCGACGATGAGATATGTACATGTGGCAGTACGAACGTAGACTTCAGAAGCTTTGAAAATAACTTTGAATCAAATGCTTTCATCTACGATCATGAATTGTCTTTAAGGTTAAAGGAAGTATTTCTTGAAGACATGAAGTGTAGCATTCCGTTGTCAGAATATATGAACAGAATCCAACACAGTTTCTTCCGCCGCCTGTGTGAATCACTCCTGCGTCTGCTGTCACCGTTATTCTGATTCGTTACAATTTGATAGTCAAAAAAGATACCCAAACCACGTCTTTACAATAGATTTACAGGCAATGTTATAGTAATTAGAATTAAAAGTTGTAATTTTGCCCGTTGAGATACAACTCGTTAATAAAAACAATAACAAACACAAGCATAATAATGGGAATATTTTCAAAGATATTTGGCGGTAAAAAAGAAGAAGAAAAAGAGAATGGCGGAATGGAAAACCTTATGACTCTCATAAGAGTTTACTTCCAGGCAGCTATTGCTGAGCAGGTAGGAGTTTCTAACCTTGCAATGCTTCCAGACCTCAGAATGTTCAAGACAACACTGCATGTTCCTACAGTGAACAACAAACTTGGTGTAGGCGAGAAGAAACACTGTGCTAAGATGATGAAGGACCTCTTTGGTTTTGAAGATGAATTCTTTAAGGAGATAGACGGAAGCATCCGTAAGAACTGTCGTAAGATGCAGGATGTGCAGACATATCTTTTCCAGTTCCAGGGATTCACACAGGAGATAATGATGCTTACTGGTAACCTCATGAAGTTTAAACTTCGTCTGCCGTCAATGTTTAAGAAGACACTTTATCAGATGACAGCAAAGACTGTTCACGATATATTCTTTAGCAATAACTATAGCGATGTAGGTGTTGTTAAGTCTGTTATGGCGGTACGTCAGTACAACCAGCGTCTTAAATTCTCAGAAAAGTGGACAACTGACTTTGTGTTTAATGTAGTTATGCTCGCAAAGAAAGAGAAGCCAAAGACAGAAGAAGAAAAGTAAACACTTTTAATGTCAGATATAAGTAAGCCTGTGATGCCATGCATTGCAGGCTTTTTGTTTTAAAGCATGGCGTAATGTTTGTCTTTTATTTACATTTAAGTTTTTAATTAGTATATTTGTAGTGATTTTAAACTATTCCTATTTATGAAAATACTACATACGAGCGACTGGCACTTCGGACAGGAGTTTTATTCGTACGATAGAACAGAAGAACATAAATCTTTCTTACAGCAGCTCAGGACCATTGTTGCTGACGAACAGCCTGATGTTATGGTTGTTTCGGGAGATATATATCATAACTCAACACCTTCGAATACCGTGATGCGTATGTTTACCGACGGATTGGAACAGATATGCAGCGCTTGTCCCACTATGCAGGTTGTAGTTACGGCAGGAAATCATGACAGTAGTTCTCGTCTCGAAGTAACACGTAACCTATGGAGTCACATAGGAGTTACCGTGATAGGCAGAGTGGAGAAGGAAGGAAATGATATAAATTTCGACCGCCATATAATAGGAATACACGATAAGCATGGCATTCTCATCGGATATGTCGTTGCTATTCCTCATATTTTTGCACAGTCGTTTCCAATAATTAATCCGGAAGCTCCGCGCGAAGAAAGACAGTATATATTTTTCAAGGCACTGGCAGAGCGAGTGAAAGAGATAAATACTTTAGGTCTGCCTGTGGTGATGACAGCCCACATGGCAGTTACTGGCAGTGACATAACAGGTCATGATGAGATAAGGGGAGGAATGGAATACATCGACCTCTCTACATTACAGGTTGATTACGACTATCTTGCCTTAGGACACATACACTGTCCGCAGACCATAGGCCGTAATGCGCGTTACTGTGGTTCGCCGATACCTGTGAGCTTTGATGAACGGTACGAACATTCTGTGACATTAGCAGAGATTGAAGGCAGAGGTGCAGAACCTTTGATAAGGACAGTTAAGATTAACAATCCGTGGCCGCTTAAGACATTTCCTAAGGATGCGTTGCCGTTCGATGAGGCTCTCGAACAACTTTCAAAATTTCCAGATGACGAGAAGGCATATATCAGGCTTAACGTCAGATTAGATGATGTCGCACCGCATAATGCATTAGAGCGTGCTGCGGCAGTTATCAGAGAAAAGAAGTGTCGGTTCTGTTGTTTTAAATGGGAACGCCCTGAAGCAGAAACCGTTCATAAACAGACATTTGCAGATGTGGAACAGATGAAATCACATTCGCCCGTAGAAATAGCAGAAATCTATTACAGTCACAGGTTCGGACATCCCATGAACGAAAACTTAAAGACCATGCTTGAGCAGGTAGTAAAACGGATAGAGACAAAGGAAATGTAATTAAAGGCGAGGAGAACGAAATGAAATTAAAGAAACTAACCATACATAACATCGCATCAGTCGAAGATGCCGTGATAGATTTTGAACACGGTCCGCTGGCAGAAGATTCCCGATTCCTTATTTGTGGTCCTACCGGTTCGGGTAAGACAACGCTGCTCGATTCAATATGTCTTGTACTTTACGGAACAACCCCGCGTCTAAGTGTGCCAAAGAGCGAAGGCTACACGGATGCAGAAGAAAAATACGGAGGCAGGCAGGATGTAAGTATTGGTGACACACGTATGCTTATGCGTCGTGGTTCGCTAAATGCCTTTGTAGAACTTATATTTACCGATAAAAACGACAGAATACTCAAAGCTTCCTGGGAATGTTCGAGGGCACACAATAAGATAACGGGCAGTATCAAAGATCCGGTATGGAAGATTGCAGATGCTGAGGATAATGTTATCTCTGTTAAGAAAAAAGAAATAAAGAACTTTATTGAAGAGAGCATCGGACTTACGTTTGAGCAGTTCTGTAGAACTACGATGCTTGCTCAGGGCGATTTTACGAGATTCTTAAAAAGTGATGAAGACAGTAAGTCGCAGATTCTTGAGAAACTTACAGGTACAGACATCTACACAGAGATAAGTTGTCAGATACATCTAATAAAAAAAGAGAAGGAAGATGTTTGTTCGCAGATAAGAAACCGTCTCGAAGGTGTCCGTCTGCTTACTGAAGAAGAACGTAATGAAATATTACAGAGACAGGATTTCCTTAAACAGAAGGCTGCACATCTTTCTGAAGAAGAGAAACATATTACAGAAATTGTTTCGTGGATTGAAAACAGTCAGAAGTTAGAGAAACGTTATGTTCAGGTGTGTGCAGACTATGAAGAAAAGCATAAGCGCATTGAGACAGAAGAATTTATGCGTGATAGAAAACTTGTAGCCGACTGGGACCGTACAGCGTTGCAGCGCGAGAATATGAAAAACCGTATTCAGGCTCAGAGACTAATGACTGAGCGCAAAGAGCATGAAAAGTTATTGAAGTCACGGTATATCACTCTTCTCGCCGGTTTGTTGCACCTGCATAACGAAGAACAGCAGTACAGGGCGGATAAAAGTAAGATAGAAATTTTCCTGAAATCGGAAGAACCTAAGTCTGAAAGCTACCGTCAGGTAAATCTCATTCAGTCGCTTGTTCAGCAGTATGGTCAGGCAATGTCGCAGATAACGAGGACAAGGGAGAATATAGAATCTAAGAATAAAGAGATTGCTGAACTTGAAAATTCTAAACTACAGCAGACGGATAAGGTGCAGAGATGTAACGAAAGGGTAGAGATTGTTACAAAAGAACTCGCAGCAATAACTGATGATTTGTGTAAGATGGACTATGACGGCCTCCTGTCCAGTCAGGCTGCCGTGATAAAAGAATCTGCCGACCTTAAGGAATATGCGGCACTCGTTGAATCCTGCATACAGAGTGATGAACTGTTGAAAAAGAAGGAAAAAGAACTTAGCGAAACAAGTAAAAATATTCTTTCATATAAGGAAGATGCTGAGAAAATAGAAAAAGAAGAAAAGAACATAGAAGAGCAGTTAGAAAGACAGCAGAAAATATACGACAGGCAGAAACTTTCATGCGAGGATATTATAAAAGAATACCGCAGTCATCTGTCAGATGGAGATACGTGTCCTCTTTGCGGTCAGAAGATACACGGTCTTGCTTCCGACGAACATTTCATGTCGGTGTTGCAGCCCGTAAAGGAATGTCTTGACGAACTTAAAAAGCAGCAGTCGGATGTCAGCAGAAGAATGTCTGACATGAAAGCCGTTATTATTCAGGCTTCAAAAACGAAACAGACGCAGCTGCAAGAATTTTATGATGCAGAGACAAAGTATAAAGAAATACTAAGACGTAAGCAGGCTAATGTGATGCACAACGAATATCAAACGTCAGAAAATCCGACAGATGCCATAAACGAACGACTTACCCTTGTGTCTCGGTATATAGAAGAAATAAAGATAAAGCTGAACAAAGTAGGAGAACTTCAGAAGAAAGTATCTGATAAGCAGAAAGAAAAGGAAATGGCTGAAAAGATTCTGCATCAGGAAGAAAACATACTTAAGGACATTGACAGCAGGCAGAATGTAGCTCGCAGTTTCATATCTTCAGAACAGGAAAGGAAAGAAACACTTTCTGCAACACTCTCGGATACGGAAACAAAGATGTCGCAATACATCAGTATTGATTCTTATAAAAAAGAAGGCAGTGCCTATATAGTAGCATTAAATTCTGCGGCAGAGAAATATCAGAAGGCAGAACAGCAGCTTCAGGTAACGGAAAGCAAGTTGCAGCAGATTGATTCTGAACTGAAACATATCTGCGAATTAAAGTATAAGATAGAGGAAAAACATGCGGAATGGAAAAATGTTGAGGATGTAAGTCCTAAGAACATTCCCGAAGTATCGTCGCTGTGGATAAGTCTGCATGCTGATGTAATGAAGAATGCCGAGGTCCTTGTACAGGCAGAGACTTCATATAATGATGCCGGTGCAGCACTGAAAGATTATTATAATCAGGAAGGTGCTTTGTCAGAAGCTGAACTTTCAGATTTGTATATGCATCAGTCTTCAGAGATAGAGACTGTTCGCAGAAACTTGCAGAATCTGAGAGACAGAGAACTTGCTGCCCGAACAGAGAAGACGACTATAGAACAGAGTATTAAAGAGATGCACGACAGGCGTCCTGAAATGGAAGAAGGTATTACTTACGATGCAGCTAATGCACTTTTGCAGAGTAAGAAGAACGAAATAAGCGAGCTAAACCAGCAGTTAGGACAGAATAAGCAGAATCTTGACAATGACAGTAACAACAGAAAACGTTATGCGGAAATAACGTCGCAGTTAGAAAAGGCAGAAAAAGAGTTTAACGAATGGTCCGAACTGCACGAACTTTTCGGCAGTGCCGATGGAAAGAAGTTCCGTAACATAGCGCAGAGTTATGTATTAGAGCAGCTGTTGGTAAATTCCAATCAGTATCTGCGCCAGTTCAGTGACCGTTACGAAATGATTTGTCAGCCAGGCTCGCTGACAATATTGCTGCGTGATAACGAGGCGGGAGGTGCAACGCGCCCCACGACTACAATGTCTGGCGGAGAAAGTTTCCTTCTGTCTTTATCTTTGGCATTAGGACTTTCGTCATTAAGTCGTGCTTCGTTTTCGGTAGATACACTCTTTATAGACGAAGGCTTCGGCACATTAGACAGTACATATCTTTCGTGTGTTATGGATGCCTTAGAACGTCTTCATCAGATGGGTGGAAAAAAGATTGGCATCATCAGTCATGTTGAAAGTCTCAAAGAACGTCTGACAACACAGATACAGGTGTCGCGCATAAACAGCACATTGAGCAGAGTAGAGGTCGTAAGTACATTATAGAAAAATATTGTCAATTGCTTTTTAGAAATCTGTTGGTGGAATAAAAACAGAGTATATTTAACTTTGCCAATGGGTTATTTCAAATAAAGAAACACCTTTTTGGGTAAAAGCACAATGATAGCGTATAAACTCTATATCTGGTTTTCTCCCAAAATGTACAAGCGACATAACCAAGCATGTGGGACCGCAATTCATGGTATCTTTTTGACGAATAAACAACAAATATTACATTTTAAAAACGTTGTATCTCACCACTATTTCCTTGAGACGCACTGTTCTTAACGGATACAGTGTTGAATATATATTTAAATGTCAGTCCGATGTATCTATTGGACGTATCCCATAGTTGGTTTATATGGATATTGTTTATAGCTGTGTGCATCCTGTTTCGTTTCTGAATATACTGACCAACATTTAAGCTGAGATACATTCTTCTGTTAAAGAAAAACTTGTTTATTGAACCTGATATGCCTCCTGTCCCCAATGACTCTTCAATACCATTGAGTGTTCTTGAATATCCTGTGTAGCAATTGAGTGTATAGCCCTTGCCCAAATCAAATCTGTTGGTAATATCAATAAAATATGAAGGTTTTTTGAAATAATCTCTCTTAGGCTCATATCCAAAGCTAAAAGAACCATACGAAAGCTCACCAAATAGGTCGATTGTCCAAAAACGATAAGGCTTAATCTGATAGATGGCAGCAAGGCCATACTCCCAATGAGTGGGAGTATTTTCAAATGTTTTCTTTATCATTTGTAAATTATCATCAAAACTATAATATACAGAAACCCCGTTTCGTACATGCTTTGCCTTTAACTGTACAATAAGTTCTTTATAGGAAATGTTGAGATAGAAATTATTGTTTTGAGTGGACTTTAATTGTGGATTTCCTGTGCTATACAAAAAAGGATAAACCATTGAGGATATTCCCGAAAGAACAAAATATTGAGGACGAGAGGTGTATGTCTGCCAATTAAGGCTTAGACCTAAACCATTTGAGAGTTTATAATTTATTCCAATTTTTGGATTATAATAAAACTTTTCGGTGTCTGAATTGTTTTGATTTGGAAAATGTCTTTTTTCCCATTCAACACGAATACCTGTTGAAAAAGAAAAATTTTTAAAGTTCCAATTATATGAGAAAAATGGACTTAACAGATTCTGTACAGAAAGGTTATCACTATTGTTTACATTTCCTTCAGGGACCTCAGATATATCTTTTCTCCTTGTATAAGTATATTGAATGCCATATGACATATCTCCTCCCCAAAAGCCCTTACTGCCCAACTCCAATTTTGAGTCGTAAAGAAAGGATTCATTTTTACTATCCATGTTGAAATAATTGTCATCATCAAGGGAAAGTGCTTGGCTACCTTTATTCAAAGAATGATAGAGATAATTCTGAAAATTTATGTTTATTCCAGCAATTTTTCCAATATAATACACAGTTCCGTTTACCCCATGACCCTCCGATTTGAATTTTGAAGAATGAGAGCCAATCCGTACATCGTTTTTACTATATGTGTTATTATAAAAAGAAGTCTGTTTTGGACTAACAGAGGCATTCATGTAGAAACCTAACGATTGTACATCATTGAAGTCATAATTCAAACCTGTGTCAAATGAGTAATTTAAACTATTCTGTGTAGATTTTCCTTTAACATTATAAGATAAATCTTCTTTGGGTCTGGATACTTTATATTCGATGTCTGTCTTAGGATCAAATTTCGGATTTGCTACTCTCAAGAGAGTAATCAAAGATAGTTTTTCCTTTGAGTAATTTGTACGCAAAGTATAATACTGAGACAACCTTTGACGTTGATAAATTTCAGATTCAAAGGTTACTCCTATGTGGTCTTTATACCATCGTTTCACTGTCAGTTCAATAACCGCTTTAGTGCCTATGGGATAGGTTACTCCTGGATCTGTAATTATTCTGATAGACTCTATTTGCGATGCATCTATATTCTGTATCTCCGAAGGATCTCTCACCTCCTTTTTGTTAACGAATATAATGGCTTGCCCACGTCCTCGAACAGAGAAAGAACCATTATCGCCCGTTAATAGAGGTAGTCTTTTCAGAACATCATTAGCTGAAGAAAGTTTTGAAAGAGAAGTCCCTGCCACAGATGCCAAATAAGTTCCGTTGTCGAACTTAAAAGGAGAACGGCGGGCAGATATCGTAACTTCATCAAGGGCTAATCCGGTTGCCTCAAGAGCAACTTTTCCTAAATCATGATTATCTACCATCGGAACTTTAATGGACTTGGTCATGAACCCTATGAAATTGCAATTCACTAATAATGAGTCATGTTCAGATTCCTTTTTCCTTTGCCATTCTATTTCAAAACCTCCGTTTTCTCCACAAGACGTTCCTGCAAGCAAAACTCCATCATAAGAATGTAATGTTACAGTTGTTCCGGCCAAAGGTTCGTTATTTTTGGAATCCACAACGCATCCCTTATAGTGTATGGTAGAAACTTCGTTTGTCTGTGAAAGACAAACTTCATTATACAATGACAAAAGTAACCATACAAAAATAACCTTACTTTTGTTGAAATGATATAATAAATTATTCATAACCCTTTGGCGAAATTAAATTGACAAAATAAACATGTATAAAAGTCTTTATATTGCTGATTATTAGTGAATTAGAAGTACTTAAACTTTCAATTCTCAATCAAACTAAGCACAACCTATATGCAATATTCGCAATATTTCTTAACATATGCAAGCAAATGACAGATAATTGCGTTGAATATGGTTTCAGAAGCAATAGGAATTGACAGTGAATCCTTGCTGTTTTCTAAATTGCATGAATTTAGAAAAGAAATTCCCAATATCGTTTCTTGCATACAATACAATGACAGACGTAAGATAACCTCATATCTGTGCAACGCAATCAGGGATAGGATTGTGAAGGATATTCATTGGCAAAGTTAAATATGCGCTGATTAAATTCCGTAAACGGGTTTTTAGAACATCAAACATATATAGTCTGTAACTGTGGAACACGTATGTCTGCATGCTGTCTCACGTTACATTGCGAACAGTCTCATGTGAGTTTATTGTGATAACTTACTATATTTGCAGTAAAACAAGTTTAAAAGGTATTTAGTTTTCAACCTAATATGTATCAAATAATCGGGGAAAGGCATTAAAATAGTTTATACGGTGTTTTATTTCAGTACATAATAAAACAATACTCCCGATACATGGCACTCAGAATGCACATGTATCGGGAGTATTTCTGTCAGAAAAATTAAAAAATTATTTTACAGAAACTTCAACAGGCAGTTTTGCATCCTTCCATGCAATGATACCGCCTTCCATGTCTATAGCCTTGAAGCCGGCAGCCTGAATTTTAGTGGCAGCCTTGTGACTTCTGCGTCCGCTGCGGCAGTACACATAATAAGTACAGCTTTTCTTTAAATTCTTTATGCAGTTGTCAAATTCAGCTTCGTTCTTGATGTCAATGTTCAATGCACCTTCTAAATGTCCCTCTGCGTACTCCTCTGCGGTACGTACGTCAATGATTACGGCTGTGGTATCGCTCTTCACTGCCTCTGCAAATTCTTCCGCATTGATAACTTCTATGCCGTCGTCGGCAGCACAGCCGAATGCGAAGGTTGTTGCGGCTGTAAGTAAAATCATAATAAGTTGTTTCATTTAAAATAATAGTTTTCTATACTTTCCGATGCAAAGATACATATCTTTTGGCAAATCAACGGCATAAGCAATTGAAATACCATGTGCTGACAGTTAATCAAAATTAAATAACAATTGCGAAAAGTAACTGAAGGTTTATAAATGTCGGTCATTCTGCATACTGTTTGTTTTAATATGCCATTTAGTTGTTTTTAAACAAATAATCATTATCTTTGCGCGGAAAAAAGAACGAACAGAACTAAAAAGATAATATTATGAAAGGTATAGTACTGGCAGGAGGAAGCGGAACACGCCTCTATCCTATAACAAAAGGGGTTAGCAAACAGATGCTGCCCATATTTGACAAACCGATGATTTATTATCCCATCTCTGTGCTTATGCTTGCAGATATAAGGGAAATACTCATCATCTCTACACCGAGTGACCTGCCCGGATTTAAGCGTCTGCTTGGCGACGGAAGTGACTTCGGAGTAAAATTTGAATATGCAGAACAGCCTTCGCCCGACGGACTGGCACAGGCTTTCATTATAGGTAAGGAATTTATCGGCAGCGATACAGCATGCCTGGTGCTTGGCGATAATATTTTCTACGGCAGTCATTTCACAGACATGCTGCACGAGGCTGTAGCTAATGCAGATAAGGGTAAGGCTACAGTGTTTGGCTACTGGGTAAAGGATCCCGAACGTTACGGAGTTGCTGAGATTGATGATGACGACAACGTACTTAGCATCGTGGAGAAACCGAAAGAGCCGAAATCAAACTATGCCGTTGTTGGACTGTACTTCTATCCTAACAAGGTTGTGGAAGTGGCAGAGAATGTAAAGCCTTCTGCACGCGGTGAACTGGAAATTACATCTGTTAATCAGGCATTCCTTGAACAGGACAGTCTGAAACTGAAGCGTTTGGGTCGTGGATTTGCATGGCTTGATACTGGAACACATGACTCACTCAGCGAGGCATCTACATTCGTAGAAGTTATAGAAAAGCGCCAGGGACTGAAGATTGCATGTCTTGAGGCAATAGCATACAACAAACGCTGGATTACTGCTGACAAGCTGCGTGAGGTAGCAGAGCCGATGAAGAAGAACCAGTATGGTCGCTACCTTCTCGACCTGATAGATAAGTAATTCTTATAAGATTCAAGGAGCATAAGACAGATACAGGTCTTTTTCTGCTTACTGCTCTCAGAACTTGTTTCAGATAGAAACTTTTGGGCAGGAGGTAAACTGATGTGTTTACTTCCAGCCTTTAAAAATATATAAACGAAGACAGGAGTGTCTGACTTAGAGCGAATAAATGATTTTTAATGGACGATGAAGCCTGACGCATTACGATATATTTCGATTAAAGGATGTTGTTCCGTTACGTTTATTCAGATTACAAACTTAGAATAAATAGGTAGAAAATAAGATTATTAACAATAGGTAAAATGTTTAGAAAGAAAATTTCATTTGTTGCCGGTATGCTATTATTAGCAGTAACGGCATGGGCACAGGGACCTAATAATACAGGAAGGTATTATCAGGATGCTGATGGTAAAAAGGGTAGCAGTCTGAAGACTGCAATGCACAAGATTATAAAGATTACTAAAGGTACGGGTTACAATGAACTGTACAACGCTTATTACAAGACCGACAAGCGTCCTGATGGTAAGCTGTGGGATATGTATTCGGATATGACCAACTACAGAATAGGCCCTGACGAGTGTCACGGAAACTACAAGCGCGAAGGCGATAATTACAATCGCGAGCACTCTTTCCCGAAGAGCTGGTTTGGCGGAAAGGTAGAACCAATGAACAGTGACATCCACCATATATATCCTACAGATTCATGGATTAACGGACAGCGCAGCAGTCTGCCTTATGGTGAAGTAGGAAGTTCTTTCAAGGGGTCGCACAATAACTTCAGCAAGTGGGGTAACAGTAAGATTTCAGGTTATTCTGGTAAGGTGTTCGAACCCAATGACGAATATAAGGGCGATCTGGCACGTACATATTTCTACATGGCTACAAGTTATGAAGATAAGATTGCTGGCTGGAACTCCCCTATGCTGAGCGGTGACAGTTATAATGTGTACACTGCATGGGCTATCGAGATGCTTCTGCGCTGGGCTGCCGAAGATCCCGTGAGCGAGAAGGAAATAACTCGCAACAACGAGGCTTACAAGGTGCAGCACAACCGTAATCCGTTTATTGATTATCCCGGACTGGAGCAGTATATATGGGGAAAGTACAAGAACGATGCTTTCAGCTACGACAACTATGTGGAGAATCCTGAAAACTCAGCAGTGGAAGAGATAGAGGCAGAAGACCTGTACAACGGAAAAATTTACGACATCATGGGTCGTGAAGTAGATGAGAACTACAGAGGCATCGTGATAAAGAACGGAAAGAAAGTACTGGTAAACTAACGGGAAACATTAGTTCCTGACTTAAATAGAAGGCAGTCATAGCCGGTTGGCATATACTTGTTATCTCTTGCAAAAAGTAATAAAACAAGAGAAAAAAGTAATGAAAATCGTTTATGACTGCTTTTTTTGTTGCTTTTTAACTATGAGTATCAAAAAAAAATCGTAAGTTTGCGAAATGCTAAACTAATACAAACAATATGATAAACAAACAATTATTACAGCCCGAGAGCATTGTTGTTGTAGGAGGTTCTAACAATATGAATAAGCCGGGCGGTGCAATAGTAAGAAATCTGAAGAGTGGTAATTATAAAGGCGAGATACGTATCGTCAATCCTAAGGACGACGAAGTACAGGGTATAAAGGTATGTCATAACGTATCTGAAATTCCTGATACCGACCTTGCCATCCTCGTGGTAGCAGCTAAATTCTGTCCCGGTTATGTAGAGGAACTTGCAGCTACAAAGAATGTAAAGGCTTTCATCATCATTTCTGCCGGCTTCGGTGAGGAGACTCACGAAGGTGCCGTAATGGAACAGCAGATTCTTGACACTTGTGAGAAGTATGGCGCAGCACTTATCGGTCCTAACTGTATCGGTCTGCTTACAAACTGGCATCACAGTGTGTTTACAAAACCTATACCGCAGCTTAATCCCAAGGGTGCCGACTTTATCTCAGGTTCTGGTGCTACGGCTGTGTTCATCCTCGAATCTGCTGTAATTAAGGGTTTGCAGTTTAACTCTGTATGGAGTATCGGTAACGGCAAGCAGATTGGTATCGAAGATGTTCTCGAATATATGGATGAGAACTTCGATCCCGAAAGAGACTCAAAAGTTAAACTCCTTTATATAGAAAACATTGCTCATCCTGAGCGTCTGCTGAAACATGCTTCTTCACTTATCCGTAAGGGTTGTCGTATTGCAGCAGTAAAGGCTGGTAGCAGCGAGAGCGGAAGTCGTGCGGCTTCATCACATACAGGTGCCATTGCAAGTAGCGATTCGGCTGTTGATGCATTGTTCCGTAAGGCTGGTATCGTGAGATGTTACTCACGTGAGGACCTTACTACAGTGGGATGTATCTTCTCTGTTCCTGAAGTTAAGGGCAGAAATTTTGCCATCGTAACACATGCCGGTGGTCCTGGCGTTATGCTTACAGATGCTCTTTCAAAGGGTAACCTTAATGTTCCGAAGATTGAAGGTCCTGAGGCTGACAGTCTTAAGGCCGAACTTTTCCCCGGTGCTTCGGTTGCTAACCCTATAGATATTCTTGCAACAGGAACTCCGGAACAGCTTGGTATTGCTATTGATTATTGTGAGAATAAGTTTAAGGATATTGATGCTATCTTCGTAATCTTCGGTACTCCGGGTCTTGTAGAACTCTGGGAGGCTTACGATGTGCTGCACAAGAAGATTCTTGAAACAAAGAAACCTATATTCCCGATTCTGCCGTGTCTGAATACTGCCGGACCAGAAGTTGCAGACTTCCTTGCAAAGGGACATGTAAACTTTGCTGACGAGGTTACTCTGGCACGTGCCCTGATACAGGTAATGAACACTCCGAAACCTGCCGAGCCCGAAAAGGTTGACGGCGTAGACGTTAAGAAGATTCGTGAAATTATTGACGGCGTAAAGGAAGACGGTTATGTATGTCCGAAGACAGTAAACGGTCTGCTTCAGGCTGCCGGTATACCTACAGTTCCGGAAATGGCTACTCCCGACAAGGCTGCCTTGATTGCTGCTGCCGAGAAGATGGGTTATCCTGTTGTTGCTAAGGTTGTAGGTCCTGTTCATAAGAGTGATGTCGGTGGTGTTACACTTAACATCATGTCATCTGAACAGCTGGGAGCTGAGTTCGACCGCATGATGAAGATTAAGGATGCAACAGCCGTAATGGTTCAGAAGATGATTAGCGGTAAGGAACTCTTCGTAGGTGCTAAGTTTGAACCTCGTTTCGGTCATACGGTACTGTGCGGTATGGGCGGTATCTTTGTAGAAGTTTTGAAGGATGTAGCTAACGGACTTGCTCCTCTGTCATTTGATGAGGCTCACTCTATGATTCGTTCATTGCGTTCTTACAAGATTATCCAGGGTACACGCGGTTGCAAGGGTCTGAATGAAGATAAGTTTGCAGAAGTTATAGTACGTCTGTCTGTAATGCTCGACAATGCTAAGGAAATAAAGGAAATAGATATTAATCCGCTGCTTGCCGATGAAAACAACGTAATCGCAGTAGATGCACGTATAAGGATTGAGAAGTAATTTAATTTACAGAATATTAAAGCCCGGATATCTTAATTGAGTATCCGGGCTTTTTGTTATATGTTATTGTACGGAAACATATATCATGTTTAGATGAAAGCACAGGTTATGTATAATGTGAGATGTATAAAAACTAAATTAGTCGTCCCTTAAAAATATATTTATCTATTGATGTTCAGTAATTTAGTCTATA
>JAHHQW010000045.1 GCA_020026195.1 Prevotella sp. | reverse complement strand
TTTTATTTACTGCCAGAGCCGCTTAGGCGTGGCGATTTTTTAACGAACTATTGATGATATGATTCAGATTAATAAAGAAAAATTCAATACTATATTCCAATCGTACAAAGAGAATTTCATTAAGTATTTCCCTTATGAGAAATACAAATGGATTGCTGTCAAACAGTTTCAGAGTAAATGGAATTTAGAAGCCACAAACTTTACGGAATACAAAGACACCTGACTGTTACGAAGACAATTCCATGCACTTGCCGAAGTGAAACATCGTAATGACAAATACATCGGTTTCTATAAGTTAAGCAACCTTACATCTCCCATAGATTATGCCGACATAAAGGCGAATCCGGAGTTAAAGGACAAGGAATTCTTAGTCAGTCCCAACGGAAGTTTGTTCAAACTGACTGACGAGGAATTTGACGTGATAATGGATATGATTAGCGAGTCGAACGATTCTAATCTGAAAAAAGAGACACCCCTGCCCTATAAAGAAAAAGATTTTCTCAATGAGGTTTTTTATGTCAGAAAACGACCTGCATACATTGGAATATCTATTAAAGAACATCATCCTACAGGGTGCTCCGGGCAAGGCAAGACATTCTCTGCCAGACGTCTGGCCTATAAGATGATGAGACAAAAGATGACAGGCGAATATGAATAAAACATAATGATTATCAGAATCTGCCTGTATCAACGGGAGCATTGTATATATTCTTATCCTGCTCCTTACCTCTTGAGAAATTAAATACTATGCCTAATTTCACATAACAGCTCGTCTCACTTCTTGGATAAATTCTTTTAGACATATCCCCATAATAGATATTTTGAACTGCATGGTATGTATCAAATATATCAAATGCATCAAGGGTTAATGATATCCTGTCACTCTTCAGCGGACTCCAGTATAATCCACAGTCAAATTTTGAAAAAGAACCTCGCTTTTTCTGAATACCCGTATTGGCATTGGGATAGTATGTATAACTGACATATACTCCTAAATTCTTTAATATATCATAGTTGGCAGACATATCAAAAGTATAATTCCAGAAATGCGTCGGTCTTCCTGCATTAAGTTCACAGCCGTTTTTAAGATTTGAAAAGACATGGTACTGGGGATTAAATGTTATCTTACCGGAAAGTTTTTTAGAAAGCAACCGGTATGGGACCTGAAGATAGATGCTGAAGAAGTCCTGATCGGCATAGTTACAGTAAGACACCGTCGTTGTGTTATTTTCCGACCTATACACGCCACCAGCCATATTGCGGTACTTCTTGTAAGCTAAAGACATATAGATATACCTGAAAAAATACTGATTTAAGAAGACAGTGTATAAACGCGTAGATTTTATGTCTTTGTTTCCCATACTGTAGTTATAATCATCGATATATCTTATGCCGGTAAGCATATACGAATATTTAGGCTGTATCACATCTGTTCTGAAACCCAGCATTCCTTTGTAATTCTGATTTTCCGATATATAGTTTATATGGGCATAAGGTATCAGATTGAAATAATGAAATTTATTTTTCTCCTCATTTCCATTCCTCACATCATACCGAGTATATTTACCACCTATGTCAAGCATACATCCCAGACTTTTGTTAAACTGATGATTGTATGAAGCTTCGAAGTCTACGTTTGTTTCATGTCCGAGCATCACATTGTCCAGACTGCTATGGTCTTCATCGTAAACAATCCTGTCCTTCAGACGGCCGTAACTCGAACTGACAAGGAAATTAAACGTTCTGCCCTTTAACGGCTTATACGTATATCTGGCAGAGAGGTTATGAATGCCGCCGAACATCTTCGAGTCGTATTCCATATACGGAGAAGTTTCATTGTCTCTGGTAAGACTGTTATCAAACTTACGCCTTCCTCCATACATGAGCGAATACGAAACCAGGAACGAATGTTTGCATCTGTAATTCGAACGATAACGCAGGCATCCTACCCACTGGTCGGCATTACCCCTGTTTCTGCCACGTAAGAAATTCGTTCTTTCTTTCAGAGGGAAAAACGAAGACATATTCTCATTATGGTCGTGTCGTGAAAAATCATCATAGAAGTCGAAATATGCCGATAACAGCCCGCCATCATCAAACCTGTAGTTTGCATTAACACTTCCCATATATACGTTTATATGGTCCTTCGATTCTGAATTCTGCTGCAAAATAATATTATCGTTTCTTTTTGTGCTGACATCAGATGTATTATGATCGTAGTCAAATTCATAAGAAAGTCCTGCATTCATGCTGAACCTGCCCTTGGTAAAAATAAAAGCGCCGTTAATGTCACCATTTAGTTTTGAATCCTTATGATACATTGTGTTAGGATTCAATGTCATAAACGAACCGTCGTGATAGCTGCTCTTTGTTATGATGTTTATATAAGATGAATTAGGGTTAGAACCGAACTGTCCCGTGCTGTTAGGGTTTAATTCGATTTCTTCAATAACTTTTGTAGGATATGTTGCGATAATATTTTCAAGCATTTTAGCCGAAACAGCCCTCAGAGGAACACCGTCAACATATATGGTTACACCTCTGCCATACAGAGAAATATGACTTTTGTTATCGATTTCGGTACCTGGCAGTTTCCTGAGTACCCTTGTCAGCAGCTGATGCTGATAATTAGGATTATTCGAAATGTTTACCACAAGAGCATTGTCCCTGAAAAACATATCTGGTTTTTTACCTTTTACCTTTACCTCTGAAAGTTCCGTGGACTTATCTGATAACGTTATTTTCTTAAGAGAAGACAGCTGGGATTTATTCAACAGACATAAAGAATAATCATTGTACGACAGATGACTCATTTCAACAATCTGTGGGAAACTGTCCGGCAAATGCAATATATACAATCCGTCGTCTGAAGTAGATGTGTGTTGTATAATCTTATTATGGGAATCGTACACCCTGATATTGACATTTTTTATAGGCTCACCTTTAATGTTTATTACAACACCTTTGGTATCATAACACTTTTGGCCATAGATATTTGCTATGCTAAAAAAACATAAAAAGAAAAATATATACATTTCTTTAATATTTATGTTTTTAACAATTTGAATTGTATTTACCCACATTTTATATACATTTATGGAACAACCGTTATTAAAAGAAAAGGCGATACTATTTTCCGTTTTTTATATTTAAAATTTAAAGGTTCTTATATTGCAAATATATAAAATTAAACCAAACGAGTCAAGTAAAAGACATGTTTAACCGTTGATTGTATTAAATCATAGCATATTTGATCTGTCAGATAAGCCTGTTATTACAACAATTAATGAACTGTAATATAGTGTCCCGATTTTGGCAGAAAGGCTATTGAATGACGCAGGACAAGGGCATACTGATTAAGAATATCTATATAATGCTGAGCTATGCTTTTCAAGAACTTCGGCATAACAATTATGAGAAGATTGAGAATGTCTTTAACCGCATATTAAAGACGACTCTTTCGATGCTTATAAAGGAGAATTCTGTACATTCTGGCAACGTATCAGGAATACTCCTTTATGCCAAGACTGACGAGTACGTATCTTCTAATCTCGACGCCATATTCGATGGTAACCGCATTTCAGTGCATACTCTCGATTTAAACTGTGATTTTAAAGATATTGCTAAACAGCTGGATGGTATTGCAGACGAGTATCTTAAATAGAGCATCAAGGAATAAAGAGGAAAGCCACTTTTAGAAACAGACTTCGGCAAACGCCATGCCGAAGTTCTCTCAAGTCTATCGTTTAACCATACTGTCCTGGTTGCTTTGACTAAAGGGATAAATAAAATTCAAGTATCTCTTTCTTATCCTTTATATCCGTTTATCACATCAATGACATGCTGAACCTCCTCTTCGGTCATTGTCTGGTTAAGAGGGATGCTTACCTCACGTTCAGAAAGACGCTCGGTTATGGGGAGAGAGTAATGCGATAAAAGGTCGTGATAGCATTTCTGACGATGTGGGGGAACGGGATAATGTACGTTGGTGTCTATTCCGTTGTCGTGCATATAAGTGATGAAATTATCACGATCGGATACGTGTACGGGGAAGATATGAAAGACGTTTCTTTCTATGTATTCAGCATCAGGAACGGTAACCACAGGATTGTTTATGCAATGTACGTAACGTGATGCAATGTCCTTGCGACGGGCATTGTCGGCATCAATATATTTCAGTTTAACGCTGAGTACGGCAGCTTGTATTTCATCCAGTCTGCTGTTTATTCCGGCATAATCGTATTCGTATTTCTTTGCCGATCCGTAGTTGCCGAGACTGGCTATAACGTGTGCTAACTCGTCATCGTTTGTGGTTACGGCACCGCCGTCGCCTAAACATCCTAAGTTCTTTCCGGGATAGAAGCTATGACCTGCGGCATCGCCCAAACTACCTGTACGATGTGCTTCGAACAGACATCCGTGAGCCTGTGCATTGTCTTCTATCAGTTTTAAAGAATATCTTGAACATATATCTGCAATATTCTGATTATAAGCACATCTGCCATAAAGATGTACTATCATGACTGCACGTGTCTTAGATGTTACAGCACGTTCTATCAGAGTATCGTCTATCTGATAATCGTTCTCGCGAGGTTCTACCAATACAGGAACAAGACGGTTACGTGTGATAGCCAGAACAGATGCAAAGAAGGTATTTGCAGGGACGATTACTTCATCGCCTTCGTGCATCACGCCCATCTCAATATATGCCCGCAGAATGAGCGTAAGGGCATCGAGTCCGTTGCCGCAACCTATACAGTGACGTGTGCCGATGTAGGCTGCATATTCTTTCTCGAACGCAGAACAGGCACTGCCCTTGAGATACCATCCGCTGTCTACGATACCGCATACGGCAGAGTTTATTTCATCAGCATGCTGAGCTGTTACCTTCTTAAGATCTAAATACTTTATCATAAGTTCCATGTATATATGTCGTAGCAGATTCCTCTTGCTCCGAATCCTTCTTTCTGGTGTATCAGTCCTTCATTGAGATAGTGTCCCATATCTTCCGTAGAACAGCCGAAATCGAAATAAGCGCACGGCACGGGGGGATTTTCAATGAGGTGGGCAAAGAGCATATCAAGAGCACCCCTATCCTTTCCCTGAGGAGATGCGGAGATATACTGTGTGTGTATTACCTGTCTGGTGATGAAAATGAGTGTTCCGGCAAGTGGTTCGTCGCCATCGAACGTCATATACAGACGTATATTCTTGGGGAAACGCTCCATAAGGAGATGTAGTTCTGAAAGTGTATGTACGGGGTGTACGTGGTGATGCTCCATGAGATTGTCATCGAGTATCTTATAGAAATCGTCAATGGCGTTGGTTTCCTTAACTACCAGTCCGTTACGTACAGCCTTGTTCACGCCGCGATGACGCTGATAGGACATCTTTATCTTATTGTCCATACGTATGGCGGATGATACGAGACGTCCCGTGAGCTGTGCCCCGCAGACCTTGAAAAGTGCGTAAAGGTCTGATTCGGCAGGCTGTGTATGATAAATCCAGGGAACAGGTTTGTATTCTACCGTCGTGATGTCTTCTTTACGTAGCATCTCGTTCATGCTTACAAACATGTCGATAACTTCGGGAGTCTTTACGTCTTCGCTTACGATAAGTCCGCCATAGGTCAGTCCGCCATGTGACTTTAGCACATTCTCGCGTACACTGGCAGGAAGTACCGCCCTAATCTCATCTTTATCAGTGAATACAAGCGAATGGTCGGTAAAGCGGTCGGAATGATAGTCCATGTAATTGCGGTCGAACAGGAACGTGCCATTAACCGAGCGGTCAATAAACGTATTCCAGTCAGCCTGCATACTGCCGTCGTATCTCAATACTTCTGCCATCGGCTATTTGTTTTTCTGCTTAAGATATTCGATGAACTCGTCGTACTCGTATATGTAATCTTCTTCGTCGTAGAGTTCTGATGCCAGCACAAGACATACCGCACCTGATGAGAAGTCATCAAGTGTACGCCATGTGTCGGTATCAATCAGGAGTCCCTGATAAGGGTGATTAAGAAGTACTGTCTTCTTTTCCTTACCGTTGTCGAGTGTTACCGTGAAACTGCCGCTGAGGGCTATTACAAGCTGTCTGAGGCGCTTGTGAGCGTGTCCTCCCCTGCTGCCTCCGCCGGGAACATCGTATACCCAGTACACACGTTTGATGTCGAACGGAACGTTGATGTTCTGCTCGGTTACGGTAAGATTACCGCGTGGGTCGGATATCTTGGGTAAATCTATTATCTTTCCTATCATTTCGTATCTTTTATCGACTGCCACTCAGGGGTGACGGCCATGCGTCGCAGACATCTTTCTATTACCTGCTGCATCTGTTCTTCCGTTACGCCGCACATTGCCGCGATGTCGGAAAGCGACCTGACTTTGTTTCCGTCAAGTCCGTAGTATAGTTTCATTATATTCTCTTCTGCAAGCGAAAGGAGCTGTAGGAGATGATGGATATAATGGGCTTTCTGATGACTTACCTGGTCAGGATGCTGACCAAGTAAGATGAGAAAGTTCTGTAATTCTTGTGAGAAGGCGTCCATAGCTTATTTGTTACCGTACATCTTTTCGTAATAGTTGCGGTAATCGCCACTTGTTACGTCGGCAATCCAAGCCTGGTTCTGGAGGTTCCACATGATTGTCTTTACGATACCCTCGGCAAACATTGTTTCGGGGAACCATCCTAAATCGCGCTTAATCTTTGCAGGATCGATGGCGTAGCGCTGGTCGTGTCCGAGACGGTCGGCAACAAACTTGATGAGTGAGTCGTTGATCCAGTCGATGCGGATTTCACCATTCTCGTCCTTCTCCTGCTTGCGCAGTACCTTGCGGAGTTCCTTATCGTTCTGCATTGCATCGTGAATGGTACGGATAATGAGTTTTACGATGTCGATGTTCTTCATCTCATTATGTCCGCCTACATTGTATATCTCGCCATTCTTGCCTTCGCGTACCACGAGGTCGATTGCCTTACAGTGATCTTCGACATACAGCCAGTCGCGCACGTTGTCGCCCTTGCCATATACGGGAAGCTGCTTACCTTCGAGAATATTATTGATAATCAGCGGAATAAGTTTTTCGGGGAACTGATAAGGTCCGTAGTTGTTTGAACAGCGTGTAATGCTTACGGGCATCTTGTATGTATCTCTGTAAGCCTCTACGAACATATCGGCACTTGTCTTTGAAGCACTATACGGACTGTGGGGTGACATCGGTGTTTCTTCTGTGAAGAATCCTTCGGCTCCTAACGATCCGTATACTTCATCGGTAGATACCTGATGGAATCTCTTGCCGGCCTTCCATACGGGATAACCACAGTCGTCCTTACCTGTTACCCATGCTCTGCGTGCTGCATCAAGAAGGTTCTGTGTTCCGAGGATGTTTACGTCAAGGAACAGCTGGGGATTCTCGATACTGCGGTCTACGTGACTTTCTGCTGCAAAGTTTACAACATAGTCGATGTCGTTTTCTGCAAATATCTTATCTGCTAATTCACGGTCGCGGATATCGCCCTTAACAAAGACGCAGCGGCCTGTGGCAATGTCTTCCTTGATTGTTCCGAGGTTGCCTGCATAGGTCAGTGCATCGAGTGCTATGATCTTTATGTCCTCGTTCTTGTATTTCTTATTTAAAAGATATTTTACGAAGTTAGCGCCGATGAATCCGGCAGCTCCTGTTACAAGATAAGTCTTCATTTCTATATGTTTTTTCTATTATTATCGCTTAATGTTATTACTTCGAGATCCTTAAACTCGCTTCCGTCTATGGTAAGGCGCACTAACGTACGGTCCTTATGCCATCCTTCTATTCCTGCGGCTCCGGGATTGATATGCAGCAGGTTAAGTGTCTTGTCGAACTTTACTTTGAGGATGTGCGAGTGTCCGCTGATGAACAGCTGTGGAGGACTTGCATATATTGTTCCGATGATGCTGCGGTCGTAATTGCCGGGATATCCTCCGATATGTTTCATCAGGACATCCACGTCCTCGCATTTAAAACGCAGCACCTTGGGATACATCTTCAGCAGTTCGCCGCCATCACAGTTGCCGCATACGGCACGGAAAGGACGGAATGCAGCAAGACGTTCTGCCAGTTCTACACTGCATATATCTCCGGCATGCCATATCTCGTCGCATTCTTCGAAATACTTCAGATAACGGTCGTCCCAATACGAATGGGTATCGCTTATGATGCCTATGCGTTTCAAAGCTTAAATCTCCTTTTTACAAATTCTACGATGTAATCTGTAGTTTCTTCTATTCCTAATATCGAAGAGTTTACGCAGAGATCGTACGATTCGCCATGTCCCCAAATCTTTCCGGTGTAGTAGCCGTAGTATTCTGAGCGCTGCTCGTCGTGCTGCTCTATCATCTTCATGGCCTTGTCTTCATCGGTGCATCCTTCTATCTGTGCAATGCGCTTCAGACGGTCTTCCGTATTGGCTGTGATAAAGATGTTCAGTACGTTGTCGAAATCGCGCAGCACATAGTCGGCACAGCGTCCTACGAAGATGCACGATTCCTCTGAGGCTGCCTTGCGGATGGCCTCGCTCTGAATGCGAAAAAGATTCTCCTGACTGAAATTGTTCTTAAAGAAACTGGCATCGGTCACAAACGGTGTGGATATAGTGATAATCGACTGCATGAAACTTTTGTTCTCGTCGTTACGTTCAAAGACGCCTTCGTCGAGTCCCGACTCTCGTGCTGCCAGATTGATTATCTCTTTATCATAAAAATGGCATCCGAGGATTTTAGAGAGACGCATCGCAATTTCTCTGCCTCCGCTTCTCCACTGTCTGCCTATGTTAAGTATCAGTCTCTTATTTTCCATAGAAATATTTTATATGCAAATGTAACAAATATATTCCACTCTTCAGTAATACATATTGATAAAACGCCATATTATTCTTGGTTTGAATATAAAAATAGCGTAAATTTGCATCGTTTACATTTATAACGATGTGTGTTTAATTTTATTATCCACCCAAATTAATTTATGACAAAGGCTCTGACTCTCTATGAACTTAACTCTATGGTTCGTGAAACAATCGAACTGACACTGAACGATGAATACTGGGTTCAGGCTGAAGTGTCTGAGGTGCATGAGGTGCGCGGACACTGTTACATGGAGCTTGTGGAGAAGGATGAATTTGGTAATACTCCTGTGGCGAAGGCTTCGGCTAAGTGCTGGAAGAGTACGTGGATGCTGATTAAACCGCATTTTGAAAGGGTTACCGGACAGTCGCTACACGCGGGTCTTAAGGTGTTACTGAAGGTGTATGCGCAGTTTCATGAGAACTTTGGGTTTTCATGGATAGTGACTGACATCGATCCGCAGTACACTATGGGTGACATGGCGCGTAAACGTCAGGAGATTATACGTATTCTTAAGGAGGAGGGTGTTTTCGACCTTAACCGTGAACTTGCCATGCCGATGTTTGCCAACCGTATTGCTGTTATTTCTTCGGCAGGGGCTGCGGGATATGGTGACTTCTGTAACCAGCTGGACAATAATGAGTATGGCTTTCATTTCAGTACTTCACTGTTTGCTGCGGTGATGCAGGGCGAGAAGATTGAGAAGAGTGTAATTGCTGCTCTCGATGCCATAAACAGCAGGGCTGATGATTTCGACTGTGTGGTGATTATCCGTGGTGGCGGTGCCACAAGTGATTTGTCTGGATTCGACACTTTGGCTCTTGCCGAGAATGTGGCTAACTTTCCTCTTCCTATAATCACGGGTATTGGTCATGAACGCGATGAATCGGTGCTCGACATGGTGTCCAACACTCGTGTCAAGACTCCTACTGCTGCTGCGGCTTATCTCATTAATAATCTGAAACATACATCTGATATTATTGACGATTGTCGTGATAGAATTTTCAATGCTGTGTCGCAGCGCATGGATTTTGAGGAACAGCGTCTCGGACGCATATCTGACCGTCTGCCACTGCTTTTCTCTATAATAAAGGAAAGACAGCTTGCACACATAGGCATACTTACCAACCGACTTACGTTAGCTACTGGAAGAATACTTGCCGATGGCGACAAACATATCAACAGACTTGAAGTACGTCTGTCGTCTGCTGCTCTGTCACATATCAAAGCGGAACAGAGTCGTCTTGAAGTTCTGTCACAGCGCATACTACTTAACGATCCTGCGCTGATGCTTAAAAAGGGTTACAGCATGACGACACTGAATGGCAAAGTTGTACGCAGTGCCGCTGACGTGGCTCCGGGCGACGTCATAGAGACTACCATTGAAAATGGTAAGATAACGTCTGTCGTAAAATAAACGTTTAATGACAAAATAAGAATTATGAAATACGAAGAATCACTGAAGAAGTTAGAGAAGATAGTAGACGACATGGAGTCTGGCGAAATGGATATCGACAGCATCAATGCACAACTTAAAACGGCTAAAAAACTGATTGCCGAATGCAAGGCTAAACTTACTAAAACTGAAGAGGAAATAAAGAATACTCTTGAGATGTAAGTGCCATTCATTCACATATTATCTATTGTTTCTTTTACACTTTCTTTTCTTTGGCTTTGGAAAAGAAAGTTCGTCGTACATACGCACGAAAAGTTCTTTCACAAAGTCACGGTCCTCTAAATAATCTTCTACCAAGATCATAGGTTTTCCTCCTGGAAATGGAGGTACCTGTTCTGCATCAGGCATCAACGCTACAGCCGACGGGACAGCCTTTATGAGCAGTCGGTCATTTATTATAAAACCTGCCACCTTACCCTGATAATAGAGCGCAAAACTGCCAAACATATAACGATAGTCTATATCATCAAGCCCTGAAAGCTGATCTAAGACAAACTCCAGATAATCGTAAGAAGAAGACATAGTATGACTAAATTAAAAAAGCGGACACCTTAAAGATGTCCGCTTATATTTCAATATCTTTCAGATATTTCGTTTACTTTACCTTAGCAACAACAGCCTTGAATGCTTCGTAGTTGTTCATTGCGAGGTCTGCGAGAACCTTGCGGTTAATCTCGATGCCAGCCTTGTGCAATGCACCCATGAGTGTAGAATATGTAAGGCCTTCCATACGTGCAGCAGCGTTGATACGCTGAATCCACAAAGCACGGAATGTACGCTTCTTATTTCTACGATCGCGGTAAGCATAAGTAAGACCCTTCTCGTAAGTGTTCTTTGCTACTGTCCAAACATTACTTCTTGCACCGAAGTAGCCACGTGTAAGCTTTAAAATTCTTTTTCTTTTTGCTCTTGAAGCAACGTGATTTACTGATCTTGGCATAATTTTGTTCCTTTACTTAATTAAATGATTGATTAACGCAGACACAGCAAGTCGCGAACCTGCTTCATGTTACTTCCGTCAACGATAGCCTGATGTACGAGGTTACGTTTCTGCTTCTTTGTCTTCTTTGTCAGAATGTGACTGTGGTAAGCGTGGTGTCTCTTAATCTTACCAGTACCGGTGAAAGAGAATCTCTTTTTTGCGCCGGAATTAGTTTTTACTTTTGGCATTTTTTTATGTTTTAATTATTGTTTATTTGAATGTGGCAACGTATATACCCGACGTTACGCACAAATTATTCGTTTTTAAGCTTCTTGAGCACGTCTTCTCCGTTCTTCATGTTACCGAAGATACCGCCACTCTCTTCTACTCTGCTTTCAGCAGCCATCTTTTCTTCGAGCTTCACTTTCTCAGCACGTTTTTCATTGTCACGCGCCTGCTGACTCTTCTTTACAACGCCTGCCTTCTTAGGTGTAAGGTAGATGAACATCTTCTTGCCTTCGAGTTTAGGCATCTGCTCAACCTTTCCTACTTCTTCGAGGTCGTTAGCGAAACGGAGGAGAAGAACCTCTCCCTGTTCCTTAAACAGAATTGAACGTCCGCGGAAGAATACAAAAGCTCTCACCTTGTTTCCTGCTTCGAGGAATTCCTGTGCATGCTTCAGTTTGAAGTTGTAATCATGGTCATCAGTCTGCGGTCCGAAACGGATTTCCTTAATGTCGACCTTAACCTGCTTCGCCTTCATTTCCTTCTGGCGTTTCTTCTGCTGGTAGATGAATTTAGAATAATCAATGAGTCGACATACTGGAGGTTTGGCGTTAGGTGATATTTCAACAAGGTCTACGCCCTGTTCTCTCGCCATTTCCAATGCTCTTTTGATAGGCACAACGTCAGATTCTCCTTCACTGACGATACGTACTTCCCTGACGCGAATCTCTTCGTTCACGCGGTACTTGTCTTTTAATTGGTCATTCTTCATTCAGTTATTTTTGATTTCGCGTGCAAAGTTAAACATTTTTTATCATTTCTGCAACTTCATCGTTAATTTTCTTCGCGAAGTCTTCCATTTTCATACTTCCTAAGTCGCCGTCACCCTTCTTTCTTACAGATACGGTGCCTTCGGCAGCTTCTTTCTCACCTACGATTACCATGTAGGGAACACGCTTCAGCTCGTTATCACGTACCTTACGGCCGATCTTTTCGTTACGGTCGTCCACTTCAGCACGGATTCCTACTGAATCGAAATAAGCTGAAACCTTCTGTGCATAGTCGTTAAACTTCTCACTAATAGGAAGAATAGCAACCTGCTCAGGTGTGAGCCACAATGGGAAATGTCCTGCTGTATGCTCGATGAGTACGGCTGTGAAACGTTCGAGTGATCCGAACGGTGCACGGTGAATCATCACAGGAGTCTTCTTTGTGTTGTCGTCTGCTGTATATTCCAGTTTGAAGCGTTCAGGAAGGTTATAGTCTACCTGAATTGTTCCGAGCTGCCAGCGACGTCCGAGAGCATCCTTTACCATGAAGTCGAGCTTAGGTCCGTAGAATGCAGCCTCACCGTATTCAATCTTAGCATTCAGTCCCTTAGCCTTACAAGCATCGATGATAGCCTGTTCTGAAACAGCCCATACCTCATCGCTACCTACATACTTCTCGTGGTCGTTAGGATCGCGGAGAGAAATCTGTGCTTCGAAGTTATCGAACTGGAATGTAGTGAATACTGTATTGATGATGTCTACTACCTTAAGGAATTCGTCCTTTACCTGATCGGGTGTACAGAAGATGTGTGCATCGTCCTGTGTGAACGAACGAACACGTGTAAGTCCGTGAAGTTCGCCGCTCTGCTCATAACGATATACAGTACCGAATTCTGCAAGACGAAGCGGAAGTTCCTTGTATGAACGCGGCTTGCTTGCGAAGATTTCGCAGTGGTGAGGACAGTTCATGGGCTTCAGCATGTATTCCTCGTCCTCTTCAGGAGTGTGGATGGGCTGGAATGAGTCCTTACCATAGTGTGCATAGTGACCGCTGGTTACATAGAGCTGCTTAGAGCCGATGTGCGGAGTGATTACTTCCTGGTAACCATACTTCTTCTGTATTCTGCGGAGCATATCCTGAAGACGGATACGCAGTGCTGTTCCCTTCGGCAGCCAGATGGGAAGTCCCTTACCAACCTTCTCAGAGAACATGAAGAGTTCCATTTCCTTACCAATCTTACGGTGGTCGCGTTTCTTAGCTTCCTCAAGCAGTGTAAGATACTCGTCGAGCATCTTCTTCTTGGGGAATGTGATACCGTAGATACGTGTCATCTGGTCTTTTGTAGCATCGCCACGCCAGAAAGCACCTGCAACACTCATAATCTTTACAGCCTTGATTTCGCCTGTGCTCATGAGGTGCGGACCTTTACAGAGATCGGTAAAGTTACCCTGTGTGTATGTTGTGATTGAACCATCCTCAAGGTCTTCGACGATGTGTTCGCACTTATATTCCTGACCGTGAGCCTTGAAGAATTCAACAGCATCGGCCTTAGAAATTTCCTTACGTTCAAGTTTCTCGTCCTTCTTTGCGAGTTCCTTCATCTTAGCTTCAATCTTCGGGAAGTCGCTCTCCTTGATTACGTCGCCTTCCTTAGGCATTACGTCGTAGAAGAAACCATTCTCGATTGCAGGACCGAAACCAAACTGAATGCCAGGATAGAGTTCCTGGAGTGCTTCGGCCAGCAAGTGTGCTGAAGTATGCCAGAAAGCGTGCTTACCCTGCTCGTCTTCCCACTTGAAGAGTTCAATCTTTGCATCTTCGTTTATGGGGCGGTCGAGTTCTACTGTTTCACCATTGACTGAACAAGCCAGTACGTTGCGTGCAAGTGCCGGTGAAATACTTTCTGCTATCTTTAAACCGGTAACACCCTGTTCGAATTCTCTTACAGAGCCGTCCGGAAACGTTATCTTAATCATAATCCTATAGTTTTTGTATCTATTTCAAGTCGCAAAAATAACATTTTCTTTTCAGAAAAGCAACTTTTTATCTTAAAAATGTAAATTTTACATATTTATATTAACCAGTGTCAATTATCGCTTTGTTTCAGTATATTTCTTTATTACACTGTAAGCCGTATAAAGTCCTAATTCTCCGGCTTTGCTCAGATCGCGTACGCCCTCTTCTTTCTTTCCTAACTTTATCTTGGATATACCTCTGTTGTAATAGGCTTCCGCAAGATTAGGATTGAACTTCAGGGCCGTATTGTAATCTTCTATTGACTTCTCATATTCCTTATGTCGGGCATAGAAATTTCCTCTGTCATAGAAAATGTACGGATCATCGCTGTCAAGCTGCGCTGCCTTGTCAAAGTCTGAGAGCGATGCTGCTATCTTGAGACGTACGTCAACGCCTATCGAAGCATCGAAATCATTCATCAGAGCACTGCATACGGCGCGCTGCCAGTAAGCCAGCGCAGATGTCGTGTCCTGTGCGATGTATGCATTCAGGTCGTCTATGGCATCGGGGAAGTTCTGTGTCACGCTGTAAGCCACCGAACGACGCAGCAGCAGTTCGAGAGATGCTTTCTCGTCAGTCTGTTGTTTCTCGGCATCGGTGAGCGAATCTATCAGGGCAAAGTATTCCTTTGTGTCATCTATATTCAGGTTCTTTGGGTTACAAGATATATAGATGTCGCGGTCGCCTTTCTGATTCAGTTTGTCAAGTTCAAGATTAAACGGCGTGTACTGGTTGATGCCGTTGTTATGGCGTTTGTACGACATGAGATACATGGGCATGTATTCCACGTTCACGCGATGGTTCTGAACCTTTCCGCGATATGCCGACTCGTACTCGTGGTCGGATGTTCCGATGTCATCAGCCACAAGGCTGCTGTACTTGTCAAGGTCTATATCATTGAGACTGCGTACCTTACGTATCTTTTTCTTCTTTCCTGTACCGTATCGTTTGTCGAGCTGTCCCTTCAGCACCCTGTACTCATCTTTTTCCGCCTTGCCGGTCATTCCTAAACGGCGGTAGCATGAAGCACGATACTGTAGTCCGACCCAGAAGTCGGGGTATTCTTTTATTACCTGTGAGAAGTCTTCTATTGCTCCGTACAGGTCGCCCGTACGTTCTTTCAGTATTCCTCGGTTAAAGAGTGCCATGACGTTGTCGGGGTCTTTTCTTAACACGAAGTCAAAGTCGGTTATTGCTCTGTTGTCGTCTCCGACGTCCATTCTCAGAAGTCCTCTGTTGTAATGTGCCACGTAGTTCTCCGGATCCACATCTACAGCCATGTCGTAATCGGCAATGGCACCTCTCAGATTATTGGCGTTATATCTTGCCATGGCTCGATTAACGTAGTATGGGGCAAACGTTGGCTTCAGGTGTATAGCCTTCGACAGATATTCGTCTGTATTTTCCCATTCGTAACGACTTGCAGCCAGCATTGCCTTTGCCGCCCACGAAGCACCGTCGTACGGGTCAAGTTTCAGACTCTTGTCCAGCCATTTTTCGCCCTGTATCGTATCTTTCTGTAGGAATGATACTTCAGCCTGAAGCGAATAAGCCTTAGAGAAATCTTTCCATCGCTTAACCATATAGTCAAGGTCCTTGCGTGCATCATCGTACTTCTTGTCGTTAATGCGGCAGAGCACTCTGTTGTACCAGGTATTCTTGTTATATGGGTCGTTACGCAGATAACTGGTGTAGTCGTTCACCGCATCGGCATACTTGTCTACACGTATGTAGCAGAATGCACGGAGGTCGTATACCTCTCCCACAAAGGGATTGATGCTTATGGCCTTAGAGCAGTCTTCTTCTGCACCAATGTAATCTTCGAGATAGTATTTTGCCAGTGCTCTGTAGAACCACGGCTCGTAATTGTACGGCTTGGCTTCTATTGCCTGGTTGAAATACTGGATGGACAGCACATAATCTTCGTAATAGAGGGCACTGCGTCCTGCCGTTATCAGGCGGTCGGTATTATACTGTGCCACAGCCGCGAGCGGAAGAAAGAGCAATGAAATGATGAAGAGTTTTATGCGCATTGTAATATAAAAAAATATCCGCTCGTCGTGCCTCGGAGATTCCTTTGGCAGTAACGAGCGGACATCGTATGTAAATGTTATTATTTCATTTTGATTTTGTATCCACAGCGGAACTTGCCTTTCAGAATACATTTAATCTGATTCTTAATCAGTTGCTTTCTGAATGCTGAAAGATGGTCGATGAACACCTTGCCGTCAAGATGATCAAACTCATGCTGCATTACGCGGGCAAGGAATCCTTCTACCCATTCTTCGTGGGGCTCAAAGTTTTCGTCCATATATTTTACCCTGATGCGTGTAGCACGGGTAACGCTTTCGTGTATGCCTGGAAGACTGAGACATCCCTCCTCCATTGTAGACTTAGGTGCGTCCTCGTCAAACTCAAGGATATAAGGATTGATGTAAGCCTTCTTAAAATCTTTATATTCTGGGAAATCCTCTGCCATAACACTGAGGTCGATGACTGCAAGACGTATGGCCTTACCAACCTGAGGTCCTGCAAGTCCGACACCGTCCGACTCAGCCATTGTCTCAAACATATTTTCAATAAGCTGGTGCAGATCGGGATAGTCTTTGTCAATATCCACTGAAACTTTTCTCAGTACGGGATGTCCGTATATATAAATAGGTAATATCATATTCTTTTCGATTCCAAATAACTTTGTAAAATTATTGTCGCGCTGATTTCATCTACAAGCGCCTTGTTCTGACGTTCTTTTTTCTTCAGTCCTACGTCTATCATTGCCCTGTGGGCGAGTACCGAAGTGAAACGCTCGTCGTACGTTTCTATAGGAACCTGCGGCATATTCTTACGCCACCGGTTGATAAACTGTTCCACGCGGGTCCAGTTCTCGCTCATCTCGCCGTTCATCCGGCGGGGTTCGCCAATTATTATCCTTTCCACATCTTCTTTTTCAATATATCCCTTGAGAAAATCGAAAAGTTCATGTGTAGAAACAGTAACCAGTCCGTTTGCTATAATCTGCAACGGATCGGTTACTGCTATGCCTGTACGTTTTCTGCCATAATCGACAGAGAGTATTCTTGCCACTTATTAGTTGTTAAAAAGCAGCCATGCATCAGAGTATGTTGCACGGAGCTGGTTACGGCTCTGTACTGCCTCGCCCTTATCGTCTGTTGTGAAGGCAATGACGCGGTACATGTTTCTCTGATCGTTAAATGCTACCTGTGCTTCGTATCCGTTTTCCTTAAGCTGCTGCTGCAAACCGAGTGCGTTAGCCTTTACAGAGAAAGCGCCTACTACAACGCTGAACTGCTTCAGACCTGCTCCGTCTACTACAGTGAGCTTCTCTGAACGAACGCTTACGTTGTCGTAGTTGGTGTTCTCCTGCTTTACGGCAGGTGTTTCTACTACCGGAGTAACAACCGGTGTTTCTGTAACAGTCTCACGCTCTTCGTTATTTACCTGTTCCTGAGCCTTTGCCTTTTCGTATGCCTTACGATAAGCACTTTCCTTGCTAGAACTACAGCTTGCGGCGAACAAACCCATGCAGAGTGCAGCACATGCCATTGTATACTTTTTCATATCTATATAAATTTTTTGATTATAATCCAGCTTTTCTCTTGCGAAATTACATAAAAACAATCAAACACATCGTATTATTGGTGGAAAATTTTGTTAAATCTCTACAAATACACTCCTTTTGTCAAAAAAAAGTCGAAAGTACTTGCATTTTTAGTAATAATACATTATATTTGCGTATAGAGTTTGATGAATTAAGTTTCACCTATAAAAAATTATATTATGAAGAATTGGGGATATTTAGCAGCTTTTGTCAGCGGAGCTTTAGCTGGAGTTGCAGTTGGTTTGTTAACAGCACCGAGAAAGGGTGAGGAAACGAGAGAGATGCTCAACGACCAGATTAAAAATGGTTTGGAGAAATCTAAGCAGAGTATCGACGAGATGAAAGAATATGTAAAGAAGACTTCTGATCAGATCAAAGAAAAACTTGGAAAAGATAAGAAGATTGCAGAGGTTTTGGAAAAGGAAGGCATCGACCTTAACGACTAAGACCGATTCTGCGTTAGCAATGTCATTTAAACAATAGTTATGTTTTCAAACGATAAAAATATTGACACAATCGGCAAACTGATAGAGGTAATAAGACATTACATCGGTTTGAAAAGCGAATATTTTAAATTCGACATCACCGAGAAGGTGGTAAGACTGTGTACAGCCATTATTCTTCTTGCCGTTCTGTTTCTTATCGTAATGCTGATATTGATTTATCTGTCGTTTGCTGCAGCTTATGCGTTATCAAGCGCAGTGGGCCTTACACAGGCTTTCTTAATAGTGGCAGGCGTGTACATCTTCATTCTAATTTTGCTGATTATTTTCCGCAAACAGTGGATTGAGATACCGGTACTGCGTTTTCTTGCCAGTGTATTAATTGATAAAAAATAACTGCTGCGATGGAAGATTTACAGAGAGAATACGATTCGCTTTCAGCATTGAGAATCAGAAAGCACGAACTGGAAAAGGAGTTCGAGAAAGATGAGGAAAAGATGAAGGAACTCTGGGCTGACCTGTTTGAAGAAGAAAAGACAGACAATATGAGCGACCGGGTGTCATCTATGGTAAAGATGGGTATAGGTGCCTTCGATGGTGTAATGCTGTGCTGGAAACTATACAAGAAATACGGAAGCGTGTTCCGTAAATGGAAGAAGAAAAAGTAATTGTTGTTTAATGATTTTTATTTTACATGGCGTTCTCATTTGGGAACGCCATTTTTTTTGACACTTAATTCAGTATTATTTCTGTATGTCTGTATGCCAGCTGCCCTATCTCTGTATTCCTTTAGCTCTTTTACGTTTTTCCATAAAGTTCTCTTTACAGGTTCAAATAACAGATTAATGATGGCATCTTCGTATGTGTTTGGATTTTTTGCCTTACCTTTGCATCTGGTTTAAAGATACAGTACTGCAATAAAGCGGTGTTATGCAGTTATTTGCAGACTTACAGATTATGATGTCATCATGTTGAACAAGATATTAAATAGCAGATATTTCTTTGGTGCTTTCGTGTTATTGGGATGTGTCTTACAGCTTTTAGTTTACGAAGAAGGTAAGATGCTGTCACTTATAAGCGGACTGTGCGGCGTATTCTCACTGGTTTTGGTAAGCAGACGCAGTATGCTTCAGTTTCTGTTCGGTTTTGTTCAGCTCGGAACATACTTTGTAATAAGCTGGAACGAACGTCTGTGGGGCGAGGTCGGCACAACGGTGTTCTACATCATCACCATGATATGCGCTCTGTTCGTATGGTCTAAGAACTGCGACGGCACGACGGTGAAGTCGCGCTCGCTCGGAAAAAAGACTAACCTGCTCGTGGCTTTCATAACATTCATTTCGGTAATTGGCGTATGGCAGCTGCTGTCGTTTACCAACGATTCTCAGCCTTTCATGGATTCGTTCTCTACGGTTCCTGCCGTGGCAGCACAAATTCTGATGACTCTGAGGTACAGGGAGCAGTGGGCTTACTGGATAATAATCGACCTTGCTTCGATAGTGATGTGGGCTGTTGCCGGTGACTATAACATGGTGGCTCAGTTCTTATTCTGGACACTCAACTGCATTTACGGCTGGGTTCTGTGGAAAGAATAACCAGGCGTCACGCCCCTATCCTTTCCGGACCGGAATCCTTTCTCTGAACTAACATAAGCCAAGTGATTTTTTGTTCAAAAAAATTACATCATCGTCGACGGAGAAATTCATGAAGAAATGTATTTTCTGAATGTTTTTATATATATTCTACTTATACTTATTATTAATAATTACTTATACTTATACTGAAAAGCCGTATTTATCTGATTAATAACGATTTAAGTCTTTCAATTCGCAAAATGTTTTGCAAATTAACTTAAAAAGATGTGCAAATCGGGATGTCTGCTGCAACGCCATGAAAAATACATCTTGTAAAGAATGGTGAATCTTTCACACGTATTACAGCATGTAAACATTCGTGTTTATACATGACGGCATACATATATGTGTGTTCATACACACATGAATGTATTTTACTGCGGAACAATTCTCTATATGTATCAGGAACAGGATAATTATGCACCGCAGAACAACTTAAGGTATATGTTGGCTCAGTAGATAATCAATGGGGATAGCCATATAGCTTAGCGATTCTAAAAA
>JAHHQW010000044.1 GCA_020026195.1 Prevotella sp. | reverse complement strand
TTTTAGAATCGCTAAGCTATATGGCTATCCCCATTGATTATCTACTGAGCCTATATTTCTTTTAGACATACTGAATTCTAAGAATAAGAACTTGTAACCAACTGACAATATTTATTCTGTATTTATTATCATTGGTAGTGGATGAGTATGTTCCTTTGCAAATTCAGAATTAATATTATACAACAAACAAATTCTATTATAAACATTCTTGTGAACAATGCATAAACAAGAATAATACTTAATAGACGGACAATAAAAAAGACCGATAACTAAGTTACCGGTCTTTTATTTGTTAAGCAGTATGTGTGCTTTTAGATTTACTTGTTCAGTTTGAGTGTAAGTTTCTCAATCATATCCTTTGTCATGGCTGTCAGGTCATACTCAGGTTTCCAATCCCATTCAGCACGAGCGCAAGAGTCGTCCATCATGTTTGGCCAGCTGTCAGCGATGCTCTGCTTCAGAGGATCAACGTCATAAACCATTTCGAAGTCAGGCTTGATCTTCTTGATTTCGTTGAAGATAATCTCAGGATCGAAGCTCATAGAAGCGATGTTGAAACCATTGTGGTGAACAAGACGTGTAGGATCAGCTTCCATCAGAGAGATTGCAGCGTTCAATGTATCAGGCATATAGATCATATCCATGAATGTACCCTTCTTGATAGGACATGTAAACTTCTCGCCGCGAACAGCGTAGTAGTAGATATCTACAGCGTAGTCAGTTGTACCGCCACCGGGGAGTGTTACGTAAGAGATTACACCAGGGAAACGTACTGAACGTGTATCAACGCCGTACTTCTTCTGATAGTAGTCGCTGAGCAACTCTGTTGTTACCTTAGAAACACCATAAATGGTACCCGGACGCTGAATTGTGTCCTGAGGAGTCATGTCATGAGGTGTGTTAGGACCGAATGAACCAATAGAGCTAGGTGTGAATACCTGACATTTGTTTTCACGAGCAACTTCGAGAATGTTCCAGAGTCCGTCGATACCAATCTTCCAAGCCAGACGGGGCTTAGATTCTGCAACAACTGAAAGAAGTGCTGCGAGGTTGTATATACAGTCGATGTTGTACTTCTTTACTACTTCGGCAATACCATTGGGGTCTGTTACGTCACAAATAGCGTTAGGACCAGCGTCTCTCAAATCGCCAGTAGGCTCAGCGCCAATGATGTAACCTGCAACTACATGTTCGTTGCCATAACGTTTTCTCAACTCTCTTGTAAGTTCTGAACCAATCTGTCCTGTAGAACCTATAACCAGAATATTTTTCATCTTATTAATTGAATTATATGGTTTTTCTTTTTTGATTTCGCATGCAAAATTCGTACTTTTTTCCTACAAAAGTGAAATACAAGGTTTAAATTTACTTAAAATTAAATGAAGGTTTGAAAAAAGAATGGAGAATTGACTTTAATGTCGAAAATTATGGTTTATTTTGTACTTGATAACTAAAAAATCTATCGTTATGTACGGAAAAATGAAAGAGCATCTCGTAAAAACATTAAACGAGATTAAAGAAGCAGGTCTTTACAAAGAAGAAAGAATTATTGAAAGTCCGCAGGAAGCTGCAATCCAGGTAAAGGGTAAGGAAGTACTCAACTTCTGCGCAAACAACTATCTCGGCTTGTCTAACCATCCCCGTCTGATCCAGGCATCTAAGGATATGATGGATCGTCGTGGTTTTGGTATGTCTTCAGTTCGCTTTATCTGCGGAACACAGGATATACACAAGGAATTGGAAGCTGCTATTTCTAAGTACTTCCATACAGAAGATACTATCTTATATGCTGCTTGTTTCGATGCAAACGGCGGTATCTTCGGTTCTTTACTTACAGATCAGGACGCAGTCATCTCAGACGCTCTGAACCACGCATCAATCATCGACGGTGTTCGTCTTTGCAAGGCAAAGCGCTATCGTTATGCTAACGCCAACATGGCAGAACTTGAGGAATGCCTGAAGCAGGCTCAGGAACAGCGTTTCCGCCTCATCTGTACTGATGGTGTATTCTCAATGGATGGTAACGTAGCTCCTATGAAGGAAATCTGCGACCTCGCTGAGAAGTACGATGCAATGGTAATGGTTGATGAATCACACTCTGCAGGTGTTGTAGGTGCAACAGGTCACGGTGTAAGCGAACTCTGCGGTACATACGGCCGTGTAGATGTTTACACAGGTACACTCGGTAAGTCATTCGGTGGCGCTATGGGTGGTTTCACAACAGGTCCTAAAGAAGTAATCGACCTCCTCCGTCAGCACAGCCGTCCTTACTTGTTCTCTAACTCACTCGCTCCCTGTATCATCGGTGCTTCTCTCGAAGTATTCAAGATGTTGGAAGAAAGCAACGAACTCCATGACCGTCTGGTTGAGAATGTTAACTACTTCCGTGATAAGATGATCGCTGCAGGTTTCGATATCAAGCCTACACAGAGTGCCGTTTGTGCAGTTATGCTGTACGATGCTCCTCTGAGCCAGAAGTTTGCTGCTAAGATGCTTGACGAAGGTATCTACGTAACAGGTTTCTACTATCCGGTTGTTCCGAAGAACGAAGCTCGTATCCGCGTTCAGCTTTCTGCAGGTCACACAAGAGCACACCTCGACAAGTGTATCGCTGCATTCATCAAGGTTGGTAAGGAACTTGGTGTTCTTAAATAATTAGAAATAATATATTTCAATCATATAAAGGTGTACGCTGCTGCGTACACCTTTTTTATTTGTCTTGATTCTGCATGCCTTCCCGTCTGACAGAGTTAGAGTATCGCGTATAAAAATCTTTTTAATGAATTACAAATACATCAGTCCGTCTTCTTCAGGTGTTTATTTTTAAACGATTTTATTTTACAATAATTTAGCATTCGTGCTTATATATTTACAATATTACTTGTTTTATATTGTAAACTTAATTATATTTGCATTAGTAGTATTGATTAGTATAAACACAACTTTTATGGATAACAATTCAAAATTTTCACTACAGGAGAGTCGCCTGCTCATTGAAGACACTCTTTTAAAAGACAGTAACGCCTTAGAGCATTCTGTTTTAAAACATTTCTTGTTGTGGGGTGGTTTCATCACTGTTACTGCTATGATTGTAGGACATTTGTGGCAGCATTTTGGAGGACCGGTTTGGAACTATCTCTGGTTTCTTTCTCTGCCATTATGCGACGTTGTAGAACATATCATGTTTAAAAAAGAGGAAAAACTTCCGGTAGGTTATACGACCTCTGTTTTTAAGTTCAGTGGCAAAATATTTGGTGTATTCTGTTTCATAATGGCAGTGGCAACTTTATTGGCAACGTATATGCTGCCTGCTGAACATACATGTATTATTCAGTCAGCCCTGATATCATTCTTGGTAATTGTTTTCGGATATGCCGTAAGTATATCTGGATATCTTATGCGTAACAAGTTTGTTATCTCCATTGGCTTGTTTTCAGGTTCTGTAGGTGCGGTTGTTGCAATGATTGTTGACGGACCATATAAGATGTTGGTAATTGCCGCTGTGGCTTTCTTAACGATGGTTCTGCCTTATTTTGTCAGAAAGAAATAACAGATGAGTGAGTCCGGTTGTTTCTATATTGAAGTGAGACATTATTGCAAGTGTTTATAATTTATGCAGTAAACACAAAACTTATATAGGGGCCGTATATGGTGTTTCCTGACAAGTGAATTAACTTGCATGATTTGGTGTTGAAGGAATATGTGGAATGGCAAGTCGGAAAGTTTTTGACGATAACTATAAGTCATAACAGATAAAAAATGATGGCGTAAGTATTATAAACTTGCGCCATCATTTTTTATGTTTCTCTAAATATTATTTGTAATAATAGCATTCACTCCATGATGCCAGAAAGTCCGTGTAAGGGCGCAAACGTTGTAAACGTAATGATAAAAGATTATTGTTGCTGTGATAGTCGTTTGCTGGTGTCATGGCATTAGTTTCCTAATACATGTGTGTTACTGTTTGTAATGCATGTGTATTTGCATATGCACATGCACGTATTCGTCCAGTTGTGTATGTGTTGTTAAAGCTGTAATAATAAAAAAGGTGAAAGTCACAGACGGACCTTCACCTTTTCTTATTTAAAGAAATAGAGAATTTTATTTCTTAACTTCTTCTGTTGTCTCTTCAGAATCATCGATCTTGCGGCCTAATGTAAGATATGCAATAGGAGCTGCGATGAACATAGAAGAAAGTGTACCGAATATAACACCGAGAATCATTGCGAATGAGAAACTGCGGATGCTGTCGCCACCAAGGAAGAAGATACAGAGCAATACAACCAATGTAGAAACTGATGTATTAACTGTACGTGCAAGAGTTTCGTTCAACGAGTTGTTGAAGTTTGTCTGCAGGTCACGTTTCTGATAGAGTCCGAGGTTTTCACGGATACGGTCGAATACAACCACTTTATCGTTGATAGAGTAACCGATAACGGTCAGAATAGCACCGATGAATGTCTGGTCGATTTCGAGAGAGAAAGGAGCTATTCCCCAGAAAGCAGAGTAGAAGCCCAGAACGATAAGAGTATCGAGAGCAAGTGCTGCTGTAGAACCAATAGAGAATGCTACGTTGTGGAAACGAATCAAGATGTACAGGAAGATTGCGATAAGAGCAAGGATAACGCTGATGATGGCACCGTTTGTAATATCCTTAGCTACTGAAGGACCAACCTTTGTACTGCTGATGATAGAACCACCCTGACGGATATCAGGATTCTTGAATGCTTCAACACTCTTCTGTGTAACCATTCCTTCCTTAGAAAGAACTTTAAACAACTTCTCTTCAACTTCGTCATCAATTGTAGGACTGTTAGACTCAATCTTGTAGTTTGTTGAGATACGAATAGTCTTGTGATCTGTACCAAGTGAAATAGAACTTATGTTGCAGTCTGTGAATTCTGAACGGAGAGCAGCTGTAACCTGTTCAGGCTCTACGGCCTTTTCAAACTTGACAACATAGTTACGACCACCAGTGAAATCGATACTCTTGCTCATACCTCTGAGGAAGAAGCATGCGACAAATGCTATAATAGCGATTCCTGCTACTGTGAATGACTTCTTGTAAGCCTTCATGAAGTGGAAGTGAGTATCCTGGAGCAGGTTCTTAGAAATACCTGTTACGAATGAGAGGTTGAGCCACTTGCCTTTGTTCATCATTCTTTCGTAAACAATACGTGTCAGGAATACGGCTGTGAAGAATGAACAGCAGATACCGATGATAAGTGTGGTAGCGAAACCACGGATAGGACCTGTACCGAATACGTAGAGGATGATACCTGTAATGATAGATGTGAAGTTAGAGTCGAAGATAGCAGAGAAGGCGTTAGAATAACCGGCATCGAGAGCCTGTTTGCCACCCTTGCCCTTGCGGAGCTCTTCCTTAGTACGTTCGTAGATAAGCACGTTAGCATCGACAGCCATACCGAGTGACAGAACCATACCGGCAATACCCGGCATTGTAAGTGCGGCCTGGAATGATGTCAGAATACCAAGAGTGAAGAATAAGTTGAACAGCAGAGCGCAGTTTGCCATCATACCAGGGATTAAGCCATACATCATGAGCATGTAAATCATAAGTACGATGAATGCAACTACCATTGAGATAAGTCCCTGCTGGATTGACTGTGCACCGAGTGTAGGACCTACGACGTCTTCCTGTACGATTCGTGCGGGAGCCGGCATACGACCAGACTTAAGTGTGTTTGCAAGGTCTTTTGTATCTTCAATTGTGAAGTTTCCTGAAATATGTGAGCTACCACCGGGGATTTCTCCGTCTACGCGTGGAGCACTGTATACTACGCCGTCAAGAACAATTGCAATGGCCTTGCCAACGTTCATCTTTGTAAGCTGAGCCCATCTGCGAGCACCATCGGTGTTCATCTGCATGCTTACACAAGGACGACCGAACTGGTCAAATTCGTCTTTAGCTGTTGTGATAACGTCACCTTCAAGAGGAGCACGTCCTGATGTCTGTGTTATCTTCAGAGCATACAGTTCGTAGATGTTCTTGCTTGTCATGCCGTCTGCGGGTTTTGCGCCCCAGAGCAGCTTCACATCTGAAGGAAGAATCTGCTTTGCAGTTTCAGAATAGATAATCTTGTTGATTGCAGCTGTATCGCGTTCGTTAGCATAACCAACGATTGCAAGTGACTGCGGGTGTGCGGGCTGAAGAAGTGAGAACAGAGGATGGTTTGCATCTGCCTTTGTTTCTCCTTCCTTCTTTGCAAGGAGTGAAGCTGCGTCAACTTTTGCGCTGTCGCTCTTAGCCTCTTCTGCTACCTTTGTAGTGTCTGTTGTGTTTATGCTTGCATCAGCAGCGGCACGCATGTCGAGCTGTGAAAGGTAACTTGTAACATCACTTGCATTGAATGTTTCCCAGAACTCGAGGTTTGCACTACCCTGGAGGAGCTTACGTACACGTTCGGGTTCGCGAACACCAGGCATTTCTACCATGATACGTCCTTCCTGACCTTCGAGCTTCTGAATGTTGGGCTGTACGACACCGAACTTATCGATACGGTTGCGGACAACGTTGTATGAGTTGTCAATGGCAGCCTGTACTTCGTCACGGAGAGCTTTTTCAACTTCCTTGTCGCTGCTCTGTGTGCTTACCTTGCCCTTCATCTGCTGTGTAGCAAAAATCTCTGCAAGCTTGTGGCCTTCGGCATTCTTGTGATAATACTTGATGAAGAGAGAAATGAAGTCGCTTTGACTTGTCTCTTCTTCTTTCTTAGCTTCTGTCATCGACTTAACGTAAGCTGGGTCAGTTTTGTGATCAGCGAGAACGTCGATTACATCGGGAACGGAAATCTCGAGGATTACGTTCATACCGCCTTTAAGGTCAAGTCCGAGACCGATTTGTGTTTCCAAGCATTTCTGGTAAGAATAGATACCCAGATACTTAACAGAGTCTTTATACTCCTGTCTTGCAATAGGGTCTTCAATCTTTTCTGCCTCAGAATCATAGTGACTTGTGGCAAAAGAGAATGACAAATAGAAAATGCTTGCAAGCGTCAATAAGACGGCTGTTACAATTACAATTCCTTTGTTTTGCATTTTGTTTTTTATTATTTAAATTATTGTTTTTCTGTTTACAATATATGACGTGCAAAGATAGTTATTTTTTCACGTTATGAAAAATTTATAGAGTTTAATTATTGTTTTTCACTGATTTCGACCTCTTTTTTATCCAACTGCAGATAGGATAATGGTCGGATGTTGCTATTTTTCTGTCTATTTCACACTTGATTATATCCCAGTCGTTGCTGCACAAGATGTTGTCAATCCTTACGTAAAAGCCTCCCGTATGGTAAGATATGCCTGGTCCTGAACCTGCTTCGATGAAACAATCGTTCAGTTTTCTGCCTATTGTACGGCGTGCATAAGAGAGCGGACTGTCGTTAAAGTCACCACAGGCTATAATGCTGTATCTTTTGTTGTTTTCTATGTATTTTGCGATACTGTCTGCCTGTGGAGCACGTATCTCAGATGCTTCGGCAAGTTTTTTGAATAAGAGCTTGGAATCTTCTTCAGCTTGTTTGTCGTGTACGTGTTGTTTTACTAAATCTTTAAACTTCTTTCGGTCGTCGCTGGATAACTTGTTACT
Organism: Prevotella sp.; assembly: GCA_020026195.1. Classification (GTDB taxonomy): domain Bacteria; phylum Bacteroidota; class Bacteroidia; order Bacteroidales; family Bacteroidaceae; genus Prevotella. Next base: position 13,069 of record JAHHQW010000044.1, on the reverse strand, counting down.
TTCTAAATGATTGTTAATTACCAGTACTGTGTCACCTTCGATGTTTAGTTTCCATGCGTAACTTAAATTGGAATTTGAAGCGTAGTTTATGCTGTCGCTGGAAATAATAGGGAAACGGCTCATTATAGCAACCCCGTTACCTTTCTTCAAACAAAATTCCTGATAAGGATATAGTCTTGATAACTTTCTTTCTATCAGTTTGTTGATTCTTTCTCCGTGAATAGCTTCCTGTAGGCATATTATGTCGGCATCGCAGTTCTCCAGATATGTTATTGTGGGGTTCTCTTCGCCTTCTGCAAAGTCGTATTCTCTAAATGCACATATGTTGTACGATATGAATTTAATAGCATCGGGTGTGGGTTCAGACGCGTTGTTTATAGGACTGTATGTTCGTATAGGCTGGTAACAAATAATAAATCCTGTTAAAGGAATTAACAAGAATTTAAATTTAAATATCATCCAGAACATACAGAAGATAATGTTAAATACAAGAAAAATAGGGAATGATAATGTACTTACAGCTATATAGCTATGCGAAACCGGACTGGCGTATCCGCCATATCCGGTTATTATCATTGCTGCAATTATTATTATATTTATTAATGCAGCTATTCCGTATAATGTACTTTTAATTTTACCAAACATATATGGTTATTTGTTGTCAAACAATTTCTCTTTCTCTTCTTTAGACAAACTGTCGTAACCACTACGTTTAACTTTTTCTAAAATACGGTCTATTTCCTCTTCTCGTTTCTTCTTATCGGCATTATATTGTCTGTCTGCATCCTTATCATTGTAAGAATCGTTGTTGCGCCTGTTGTTGAAGCGATTTTTCCACTTACCAATCACAGTATCTCCTGAGAATGAATTGTAATTGTTTCCATTGCCGCGGTTATTCCAGTATCTTATCATAATGAAACCAAAAAGCATACCTCCGAGGTGTGCAAAGTGAGCCACATTATCGCCAGATGTTCCGAGGGCCATAAGAAGTTCAAGGACGATATAGAACGTAATGAACCATTTTGCCTTAATCGGAATAGGCAGAGGGAATATAAAGATACGGTTTTCGGGAAATGTCATTCCAAAAGCCAAAAGAATGGCATAAATAGAACCTGATGCGCCCACTGTCGTCCATAGATTAAGCAGTGCTGCATTTTGCGGACTTTCTGCTGCCCTGAATATTTCTGAGAAGCTTAAGCCAGGGTTCATCAGTACTAAATTGGTAAATTGAGAAATCTCCTGTATAAGGCCAGCTCCGACACCACAGGCGATATAATAGAAAAGGAATTTTTTAGGTCCCCATACATTTTCAATGACGCATCCGAACATCCACAGAGCAAACATGTTAAAAAAGATATGCTCAAGGTTAGCATGCATGAACATATACGTAAAAAGTTGTAGAATGTTGTAATCGGGTGCAAGGAAGAAATGCAGTCCTAACAAACTGTTAAGATCTACACCTCTTTTGTCAAAAACGAAAGTTGCAAAAAACATCAAGATGTTGATGATTAGCAAATTCTTAGTTATTGTTGGAATGCTTCGCATGTTCTTTATTTTTATTTTCTATGGCGGCAAAAATACTAAAAATATCCGTTAATGCTCATGTTTTCTCCCTTTTACGTTGCTCTTTTTATTAAATTCTTCATTTTTTTTTATTTTTTGTTTGATTTGTAAAACTAATAATCTATATTTGCGAAAGACAAACAACTTAGTTAACGATAATATCTAACAACTAAAATACCAAGTTATGAATAAATCAGAATTAGTAGAAAAAATTTCGGCTATCTCAGGTCTTTCAAAGACAGACTCAAAGAAAGCTCTTGAAGCAACATTGGAAGCTTTACAGGAAGCTATGGTAAAAGGTGATAAAGTTGCCCTTATTGGTTTTGGAACATTTATGACATCTGAGCGTCCTGAACGCAAGGGTGTAAATCTTCGTACAAAGGAATCAATCGTTATTCCGGCAAAGACAGTTGTAAAGTTCAAGGCTGGCCAGGCTCTTGAAGATGCTGTAAATAAATAAGCGAAGATAATTGAAATATTTAAAAAGCATTAAGCAGAAATTTTATCGAAATGATAAATATCTGCTTAATGCTTTTATGTTTTTTATACTGTTGCCTGTCGGCTGTGTCTATACTTTTTGTATGAAAAAATATAAAAAGTATTTGTTTATTTACTGCTTGTCAGTTTTTTAGAGTATTTTTGCATGAAAATAGTATGTTGTATGATTGAATCTCCAAGTTGGAATAATGAATATTTGTTGTTTCTGATGCAGCTCTATCTTGAAAGTCCTGTCGGGTTGAAGCCTCTCTATTCGAGAAGCCTTGTAAACCTCAGCCTTGAACTGCATATCGAACCGCAGACAATATTAAAGAAAATGCAGGAGTTCGAGGAAAACAAAGAAAATACTCCCAGTCTTAAACATTTGTGGAATACTTATTCGAATAATCCTAAAAAACTTAACGATGCCGTATGCAAAATTCGTAAAATGCGTGGTTTCGGTAAGGCAGAAAAATTCTATAAGGATGTAAAGACTATCCAGTCGTTCGAAAATATGTTTCTTCCAATAGAAGGCTATAAAAACATATTGCCGGTGATGCTTGTAATGGTACTGAAAGTTTATCCTACCATTATGCCGACGGCAATGGAAGAAAATACTCCTGAAATAGTCGATTTGTCAAAACAACTGGGAATCAGTAAGAAGAATGTTCTACTTATAATGCAGACTTTTCTTGCGTGTGATCCTATAATGAATCGTGAAAAAGATGAAAACGACAGCCTTTATAAAGCATGCAGTGAGGTATGGAGAGAATATGCCAACGATTCTCCTGAAAAATTAAACAAAAGAGTAGAAGAATTAAAAGAATATTTTGAATAAACCTATATGTCTCAGAATTTAGTACAGAATCAGCGTCAGGAAACAAAGCAACAGTTGAAACTTTCACATCAGCATATGTTACAGATACGTATGCTGGAGATGCCGCTTGCAAAACTTGAGGATTATGTAAATGCCGAGTTAATAGAAAACTGGGCTTTGGATAAGGACTCGAATTCTTACAATGCTGATGATGAGTATAAAAGTGTAGATGATGAATATAAGAGTTCTGATACTGAAGGAGAAGATTATGATGACGATGAGATAGACTCTTTTACTGAGCACGAAAAGGACCAGGCTCTTGACGATGCTTATGGTACTTTGGGAGGCGATGATGTGATGAAGAACCTTTCATGTTATGATAATATACGTAATGCTGATTATGAGGAACAGACCTATGGGAGCAAGGATTCTTTCTATGATACACTGAAAGAACAGATGAACATGCTTGTTCTTACAGAAAAAGAAAAAGAAGTCATGGAGTATCTTATAGGTTCTCTTGATAACGACGGACTTCTTAGAAGTAATCCTGATAATATCATAGATGAACTTGCAATATACGACAATATATATGTTACTCCTGAGGAAATGCAGCATATGATAAAACTGTTACAGCAGTTCGATCCTGCTGGCATTGGCGCACGCGATCTTAGAGAATGTCTTCTGTTGCAGATACAGCGAAAAGAAAAGAATGATATTACGAAACTGATGTATAAGATTATCTCTGATTATTATGATGATTTCATGAATAAACATTGGGATAAGATACGTCAGCAGCTTAATATCAGCGAAGAAAAATCGGAAGTGCTGGCATCTGAACTTACCAAACTTAATCCTAAGCCGGGAGCTTCGTTAGGTGAGACAGAAGGCAGCAAGATGCAGCAGGTAACACCTGATTTCACAATCGTGACAGATGATGACGGGCGAGTTAGTTTTACTGTGAACAACGGCATGCTGCCCGAACTTTTTATACCTCAGGAATATAAAGACCTTCTTGAACAATATACGCAAAATAAAGAAACTCTTAATAAAAGGCAGAAAGAAAACTTTGTTATTACCAAACAGAATGTGGAGAGGGCGCAGGGCTTCATTGAAGCTGTAAAACAACGTCGTCATACATTGTTCGTAACAATGAAGGCCATAATAGATATTCAGAAGAAATATTTTCAAGATGGTGATGAAGCCGAAATAAAACCGATGATATTGAAAGACGTTGCCGACAGAACAGGTCTTGACATTTCAACTATTTCGCGTGTCAGCAATCTAAAGTATGCACAGACACCATGGGGCATATTTAAGTTGAGACATTTCTTCAGTAACGGATATGTAAATGAAGAAGGTGAGGAACTTCCAACACGAAAGATAAAGATGGCATTACAGGAACTTATAGATGCCGAAGATAAGAAACATCCGTTGAACGACCAGGCTATATGCAAAGAAATGGAAAAGAAAGGTTTTGCTATAGCAAGGCGAACAGTAGCAAAATACAGAAAACAGTTAGGAATACCAGTAGCACGACTTAGAAAGAAATGATAAATAGGAACTTAATATTAGCAGCAAAGGTTACGAGCGTGATATTTACTCCGTTCTATCTGCCTCTTGTGGCGCTGACAATGCTCTTTTTGTTCAGCTACCTCAGTCTGCTTCCTTTATTTTACAAGATTTTTGTATTGTCGCTTGTTTATCTGATGACAATACTTCTTCCTACTTTTCTTATTCACATTTACAGAAAGTATCAGAACTGGTCTCTGCTCCAGATGTCATTAAGAAAGCGACGTCTTGTACCTTATATTGTTTCTATTACATGCTATTTCTTATGTCTGTATGTGATGCATCTTATACACATACCGCATTTCATGGGCAGTATAGTTATGGCAGCCCTCAGCATACAGGTAGTATGTGCGATAGTGAATGTGTGGTGGAAAATTTCTACTCATACGGCAGGTATTGGCGGAATTTGCGGTGCCGTTTCGGCATTTTCGTTTATCTTCTTCTTTAATCCTATTTGGTGGCTGTCACTGATATTCCTTTTAGGAGGCGTTGTAGGTACGGCACGTATGATATTGCGTCAGCATACGCTTATGCAGGTAGTAGGAGGATTTGTTATAGGTGCCGTTACGGCATTTCTTTCGATATTATTAATTTAATAAATAAAAAATATGAAACCTTTAGTTAGTATTATCATGGGTAGCACAAGTGACCTGCCCATAATGGAAAAAGCATTTGTTTTTCTTAATGATATGCAGATTCCCTTTGAGGTAAATGCACTTTCAGCACACCGCACTCCGGATGCTGTTGCCGAATTTGCACATAAAGCAGAAGAAAGAGGTCTTAAGGTAATCATAGCAGGAGCCGGAATGGCTGCGGCACTTCCCGGTGCTGTTGCAGCATGTTGTTCACTGCCGGTAATCGGTGTTCCTATCAAGGGTATGCTCGATGGTCTGGATGCCATGCTCAGTATGATTCAGATGCCTCCTGGAATACCTGTTGCTAACGTTGGTGTAAACGGCGCAATGAATGCAGCTATCCTTGCTGTAGAGATTCTTGCACTTATGGACAAGGATATTAATGCCCGCTATAAAGAATACCGTAAGGGACTTACAAAGAAAATCGAAGATGCGAATGCTAAATTCTCAGAAATAAAGTACGATTTTAAAACAAACTAATATTGTAACAATGATAGATCTTTTTAATTATCATCGTCGCGAGTCGACTGTGGTAAACGTAGGCAATACACCTATGGGAGGTGATAATCCCATACGTGTTCAGTCTATGACAACCACTTCCACAAATGATACAGAAGGAAGTGCTAAACAGACAGAACGAATTGTTGCAGCAGGGGGCGAATACGTCCGCCTTACTACTCAGGGCACAAGAGAAGCCGAAAATCTCAAAAATATTAAAGAACAGCTTATAAAAGACGGATGCAATGTTCCTCTTGTAGCAGATATCCATTTTAATGCAAGAGTTGCTGATGTTGCTGCGGTTTATGCTGAAAAAGTAAGAATCAATCCGGGTAACTATGTAGACCCTGCACGTACGTTTAAGAAATTAGAATACACTGACGAAGAATATGCTGAAGAAATAAAGAAGATTGATCGTCGTCTTGTTCCTTTCATTAATATATGTAAGGAACATCATACAGCAGTTCGAATTGGAGTTAATCATGGTTCACTTTCAGACCGTATCATGAGTCGTTATGGCGATACACCGGAAGGAATGGTTGAGAGCTGTATGGAATTCCTCCGTATCTTCCGTCGTGAAAACTTTAACGATGTATGTATATCTATTAAGGCCAGCAATACAGTTGTAATGGTACGTACCGTACGTCTGCTTGTGGCCGAAATGGAAAAGAACGATATGCATTATCCTATTCATCTCGGTGTCACAGAAGCTGGCGAGGGTGAAGACGGACGTATTAAGAGTGCAGTAGGATCGGGAGCACTTCTTGCAGATGGTATCGGAGATACTATAAGAGTATCTCTTTCAGAAGAACCCGAAGCAGAGATTCCTGTTGCCCGTCATCTTGTAGATTATATCGGAAAGAAGAAAGATCATGTTCTCATTCCCGGTAAGGCTTACGAGGGTTTTGACTGGCTTCATCCGGAACGCCGTGTAACAAATGAAGTCGGAAATATCGGAGGTGAAAATGTTCCCGTGGTTATTTCTTCTTTACTTGAAGGCGAAGATAACTTTGGAGAACTGCGTCCTGACTATGTTTATGTAGGAAAGAACCTGCCTAAGACATTGGTTAAGGGGCAGCGCTATATATTGGATTATGATCCTTACGAACATCTTCTTGCCGAAGGTCGTCTTCCTGAGAATGTATATCCTATATATCCGTACAATGCGACACCGTTTATTTCACGTACAAAGGCTGATGTTAAATTCCTCGTACTTCAGTTCGGAGCTCCGAGTGAAGAATTCCTGCCTTGTCTGAAATATAATCCAAACGTTGTTGTGGTTTGTGTAAGTAATCATAAGAATCGTCTGGGCGACCAGCGTGCTCTTGTTCACGAACTGATGTGCAACGGATTAAAGAACCCTGTAGTGTTCTGTCAGATGTATGCTCATTCAGCAGAAGAAAAGAGCGATTTCCAACTCGAATCAGCTGCCGACATGGGTGCTCTGATGCTTGACGGACTTACCGATGGTATATGGGTAATGAATCAGGGCAGTCTTTGTAACAGAATCATTGTAGAAACAGAGTACTCAATTCTTCAGGCAGCACGTCTGCGTACTTTCAAGACAGAATATATCAGCTGTCCGGGCTGTGGAAGAACAATGTACGACCTTCCTGCAACAATTGCACGCATCAAGGCTGCGACTAAGCATCTTAAAGGACTTAAGATTGGAATCATGGGATGTATAGTAAATGGTCCTGGCGAGATGGCAGATGCCGATTACGGATATGTCGGAGCAGGTCCGAAGAAGATTTCTCTTTATAAAAAGAAAGAATGTATAAAGAGAAACATTCCTGAAGAAGATGCTGTAGAGCAGTTACTCGAATTTATTGAAAACGATAGAAAAAAGAATTGATATAGAAAATGAAGAACAGAATCCTTGCACTGTCATTGTTACTTCTATGTATAATAAACCTGTTGATGTTTTTAGGTATCACAGAGTTTAATACAAAGGGTGAACCACGTGAAGCAGTTGTGGCAGTGTCGATGCTGACACAGGACAACTGGGTGTTACCTATGAATAATGGAGCTGATATACCTTACAAACCTCCATTCTTTCACTGGTGTATAGCAGCTCTTTCATTGCCACAGGGTTATGTAAGTGAGTTTACGTCGCGCCTGCCGTCGGCACTTTCGCTGATAGCAATCGTAGTGTGCGGATTCTTGTTCTTTGCAAAACGTAAGAATAACAAGGTGGCACTTATTGCCGCCCTGTTAACACTTACATCCACAGAAGTACACAGAGCTGCAATAGTGTGTCGTGTAGACATGATGCTTACGGCATTCATTGTAGGTTCTCTGTTCCTTCTTTATAAATGGTACGAGCGCGAGTGCAGGGGAGTACCAGTATTTGCAATACTGTGCATGAGCGGTGCCATGTGTACAAAGGGACCTGTAGGAGTTATACTGCCGCTTCTTGTCATGGGAGTATTCCTGCTTATTCGTGGTAAAAACTTCTGGAAAGTCTTTGCTAAGTTCGTATTATTCGGAATACTTGCACTTATACTGCCTCTTATATGGTATGTTTCCGCATATCAGCAGGGAGGTCAGCATTTCCTCGATTTAGTAATGGAAGAGAATCTGGGACGATTCCTTGGAAAGATGAGTTACGAGTCACACGAGAATCCTGTATGGTATAACTTTATGACCGTAATTGTAGGATGGCTGCCATGGACACTGTTCCTTCTCATTTCATTGTTCTTCCTTAAATACCATAAGGTACAGATATCGTTACGTACGGCCTGGCAGAAAGTTCGTAATGCCGAACCTCTGCAACTCTTTGTATGGGTTTCGTTCATAGTGATATTTGTATTCTACTGTATACCGAAGAGCAAGCGCAGCGTTTATCTGCTGCCTATATATCCCTTTATGGCATATCTTATAGCAGAGTATCTGGTATATCTCATGCATAATAAAGTAAAGCCATATAAGATATTTGCAGGATTCCTGGCATTTGTATCAATGCTTGTATCCGCAGTGTTTATATTTGCACGTTGCGGAATGCTCACCGGTCCTGTCAATGGAAAAGAATTTACACCAGACAATATCTATTTCTTTATATCCGGAAATCTCTATTCAAGTGCATGGGCAATGATATTCCCATGTTTCCTGATAATGCTTGCTGTATCATTTAATAAAGACAAGAAGGTCTATGTACGTTCAATGCTTACTTCGATAGTATCGTTTATAGCTGTACTGGCATTGGTATTCGTGTCACTTAATTTTGTTGATGCCGGACACATGTCAGTACTCGGTCGCAATGCCGATTATACACTGCGTCAGCTTGCTGCGATAGAGAATACGGACATAAGTTTCTGGATGATGCTCATAATGTATCTGCCTCTTATCGTTGCATTCCACATAATAAGTATATTGTGTTCTGACAAATACAAGGATTCAGGCAGTACGCTGCTTATCAATATTTTTGTACTTATGTTTGCGCTGTTCCTTGCTTCCGATGCATTCTATATTCCGAGAACGATGAATACACGTAGCGATCAGCCTCTTGCCAGGTACATGGAAAAAGAATTCAAGGGCGAAGAGATTTATTCGCACATCCCGTCGGTGATGCTTCATTACTTCGGAACTAATTTCTATCTTAACGATAAGATAAAGCAGTACGAAATATCTCGACCTGAACACGGAATCCTTATGATTGCAGCAAAAGACAGAGCTGAATTCTTTAATAAATATAAGGATATAGAATTTAAACCCGTATCGAAGACAACAAGAAGAATGACTGAGAGAAAGGATATAATATATTTCTATCGTTTCTAAAAAACTCATATTCTATATCAAAAGAGCTTATTAATTTTAGATATTTCTTTTTGTTATTGTTAAAATTGATATACATTTGCAATACTTAAAAACGAATTGATATTACAATGGATCGTAAAGAAGATATAAGAAGAGCCGTAGAGGTTATGAAAAATGGTGGCGTAATACTTTACCCCACCGACACTATATGGGGTATTGGCTGTGATGCCACAAATCCTGAAGCTGTGGCTAAGGTTTATAAGATTAAACATCGTGATGATTCAAAGGCACTGATATGCCTTGTGGATTCTGACTGCCGTATGCAGCGTTATGTGCGTAACGTTCCAGAGGTAGCATGGGACATCATAGAACTTGCAACAAAGCCCACCACGCTGATACTTGACAATGCCGTTAATCTTGCGCCCAACCTTGTAGCCGAAGACGGCAGTATAGCAATGCGCATTACAAATGAACCATTCTCTAAGGAACTGTGCTACAGATTCCAGAAGCCTATTGTTTCTACAAGTGCAAACATAAGCGGTGAGCCCGCAGCGCAGAATTATCGTGACATTTCAGAAGAAATACTTTCTGCCGTAGACTATGTATGTGAGGCACGAAGAAACGAACACAAGCCACATGATCCTTCAAGCATCATAAAGCTTACCGAAAATTCAACCGTAACCATAATCAGAAAATAAAGAGAGGTAGAAGTGGAACATAACGGTAAGAGCATTCTGACAGGCGGAAATTTGCAGAACGAAGGACAGAAGCTGTTTGAACGTCTGCTCGACTGGCGAAAGAATCATATCACGGACAGGCAGTTTATACTGTTCCTTAGTTTTGTGGTAGGTTTCTTTGCGGCTGTGGCTGCTACACTTCTGCACTGGATTATACGTCAGATAGAGTTTCTGCTTACGGCAGGATTCTCCATAAGTTCGTTCAACTGGCTTTATCTTGTACTTCCCGTAATAGGTATATATATTACATCGTTGTTTGTACGTTATATAGTAAAGGACGATATATCGCATGGTATCACGCGAATCCTTTATGCCATAAGTACTAAGAAGAGCCGTCTGAAAGGACATAACTGCTGGAGTTCAATATTTGCATCAGGAATCACGATCGGTTTCGGTGGTTCGGTAGGTGCTGAGGCTCCTATTGTGCTTACGGGTTCGGCCATAGGAAGTAATCTCGGAAAGATTTTCCGTATGGACAACCGTACGCTCATGCTGCTTGTAGGCTGCGGTGGCGGTGCTGCGATTGCAGGAATCTTCAAGGCTCCGATAGCAGGACTTGTCTTTACGCTTGAGATACTTATGATAGACCTTACCATGGCATCGTTGCTGCCGATTCTTATATCGTGTGTCACGGCAACATGCTTTGTCTACATATTCACCGGAAGCGAATCTCTGTTCCATTTTCATCTTGATGGTGCATGGACTGTACACCGTGTCCCTGCCAGCATATTGTTAGGAGTGTTCTGCGGACTTGTGAGTCTGTATTTCTCAAGAGTGATGAATGCCCTTGAAGGAGTGTTCGGACGTCTTAAGAAACATCCATACATCAAACTCTGCTTCGGAGGCTCAATGCTTAGTCTGCTCATTTTCCTGTTCCCTTCGCTGTATGGTGAAGGTTACAGCAGTATAAATGTACTTATTAACGGACAGACACCTTCCGACTGGCAGGCAGTGATGAACAATTCGATATTCTACGGACATGATAATCTTTTAGTGTTATACATAGGATTCGTACTGTTCACCAAAGTGTTTGCAACCACTGCGACAAATGGCAGCGGCGGATGTGGCGGAACATTTGCTCCTTCATTGTTCATCGGTGCTTTTGCAGGTTTCTTCTTCGCACGTATATGGAACATCTACGAACTTGGTATATATCTTCCTGAAAAGAACTTTGCACTTCTCGGAATGGCAGGTGTCATGGCAGGTGTCATGCATGCGCCCCTTACAGGTATATTCCTAATTGCAGAGATTACGGGCGGATATCAGATGTTCATACCCCTTATGATTGTAAGTATCTGTGCATATCTTACGATTATAATCTTTGAGCCGCACAACATTTACGGAATGCGTCTTGCACGTGAAGGCAAGCTCATAACGCACCACACTGACCGTGCCGTACTTACGCTGATGAGTCTTGACAGCGTAATCGACAGACAGTTTACTGCCGTTGATCCTGAAATGGAGATGGGTTCTCTGGTTCATTCCATCAGCCGAAGCAAGAACAGTCTGCTGCCTGTCGTAGACAGTGCCGGAACACTTATCGGAGAAATAGATATTACAAAGATTAGACATATAATATTCCGTAGCGAGCTGTATCATCATTTCCGTGTAAGGCAGCTTATGACAGAGCCTGCCGCAACACTGAGTGTAAATGACCCGATGGAAGATGTTATGAATGCATTTGATACTACGAATGCACAGATGCTGCCCGTAAACGATGAAGACGGACACCTGATGGGATACATCACACGTTCGCGTATGTATGGAATGTACAGAAAGATGGTTGCCGATATGTCGGCAGAATAAACAAATTTATTTTAATTATGAAGAAAGAAGATTTAAAGATAATATTCATGGGTACGCCCGAATTCGCAGTAGAGACATTACGTTCGCTTGTGGAAAACGGGTATAATGTCGTTGCTGCCGTTACACAGCCCGACAAACCTGTAGGACGTCATGGCAGCGTGCTCTGTCCGTCGGATGTTAAGAAATATGCACTTGAACATAACATTCCTGTCTTGCAGCCCGTAAAGATGAAAGACCCTGAATTTCTCGAACAGCTTAAGTCGTACGAAGCTGATCTTCAGGTGGTGGTAGCATTCAGAATGCTTCCTGAAGTAGTGTGGGCAATGCCTCGTTTCGGTACATTCAACGTACATGCAGCACTTCTTCCTCAGTATCGCGGAGCTGCTCCAATTAACTGGGCAGTAATAAATGGCGAGACACAGACTGGCGTTACTACTTTCTTCCTTGACCATGACATCGACACAGGCAGAATCATCATGCAGGAGCCTTTCGAGATAAAGGATGACTATAATGTTGAAGATGTGTACGACGGACTTATGCGTCTCGGAGCTGGAATTTGTATAAAGACCATTGAGAAGATAATAGAAGGAGAGGGCAGCGTAGAGTCAATGCCGCAGGAAGACATGATACCCGTAGGAACTGTTCTGCACGATGCTCCGAAAATATTTAAGGAAACATGCCGTATAGACTGGAATCAGCCGTGTAAGAAAGTATATGACTTTATACGTGGTCTCAGTCCTGTTCCCGGTGCGTGGACGGAGATGACTGATGAAGAAGGCAGGACATGTGTTCTTAAGATATATGAGGCAGAAAAGACAGATGTGTCTGCCAGCGTAGCTCCTGGAGAGACTGTTGTAGAGAAACACAGCTTTACCGTTGCAACAAATGATAAGATGCTTCGTCTGAAGACAGTGCAGCAGCAGGGAAAGAAGAGAATGTCGGCAGATGACTTTGAGAATGGTCTTCGTTCGTCAATAACATTAAAGTAATGTTTACATTAAATATAATGTGAAGGTCGCTCTATTTTGAGCGGCCTTTTTTATGCTCTTGTCACATTATTATATGCTTGTTAGATTCATACAGAGAACTTGTTCTTGTTAGTATAAGTGTGTGCGAGCGAATAATATACGCCTATGTATATTATATTTCTTATAAGTATAAATAGTCGTCCCTTAAAAAGCCCATTTTTGCGAGATATTCTTCAAGCACAG
>JAHHQW010000043.1 GCA_020026195.1 Prevotella sp. | reverse complement strand
CGACCCCCTGATTAACAGTCAGGTGCTCTAACCAACTGAGCTATTGAAGCATTTTGTTTTGCAATGATGTTTTGTTCTCAATTGCGAGTGCAAAGATATAGTGTTTTTTGCATTCCTCCAAATTTTTCCAAGATATTTTTCAATAAAAATTGTTTTTTTCTAAATATTTCCCGTTTTAAGCACTTTATAAAGCCAAAATCATGTATTTTTGCATACATAAAACAACAATTAAGGCAAAATGAAGAAGAATTTACTTACTCTACTCGCAATATTATTTGTTATATCTCCATTAAAAGCTCAGGATGAGAGTAGTCACAACTTAAAAATCAATAAGAATCTTGAAATATTCAATTCAATATATCGAAAACTCGATATGATGTATGTTGACTCTTTAGATGCTGACAAAACCATAAAAACGGCAATCAATGCAATGCTTATGAGTCTCGATCCATATACAATATATTATCCTGAAGACAATGAGAAAGAACTCAAGTTCATGATAACAGGTAAGTACGGAGGCATCGGCTCTGTTGTTCGTTATAGTGCCAAACGCAAAATGGTTACAATCGAAGAACCTTACCTTGACACACCTGCTGCAGAAGCAGGACTAAAGAAAGGAGATGTAATATTATGTATCAACGATACTTCAATGGCAGGCAAAAACGTAAGCCAGGTAAGCGATAAACTACGTGGAGAATCAGGTACAACATTTAAACTTGAGATTCTACGTCCTACGACGAATAAAAAGATGGTTTTCAACATCACACGCCGTGCTATTAACCAACCGGCAATCCCCTATTACGGAATGATTGATGAAAATATAGGCTACATACGTCTTATAAGTTTTACAGAAGGTTGTGCTAAGAAAATGAAAGATGCATTCCTTGACCTTAAAGACCAAGGTATGAAATCTATTATAATAGATCTTCGTAGTAACGGAGGCGGTTCGGAATCAGAAGCCGTAGACATTGTAGGAATGTTTGTACCACAAAATACTATTGTAGTAAGCAACAGAGGCAAGATGAAACGCACAAGTCACGACTATGCAACAACGCAGGCACCATTAGACACAGAGATTCCTATAGTTCTCCTTGTTGACGACGAGACAGCAAGTGCAAGCGAAATAACAAGCGGTTCATTACAGGATTTCGACAGAGGCGTCGTTATGGGAACTAAAACATTCGGAAAAGGACTTGTTCAAATGACAATAGGTCTGCCCTATGAAGGAACAATGAAGTTCACCACAAGTAAATATTACATACCAAGCGGCAGATGCATACAGGCAATAGATTATAGGAATAAGGAAGCCAAGAAAGACTCTACAAACACCGGAAAAATATTCTACACAAAAAATGGTCGTGAGGTAAGAGACGGAGGAGGCATACAGCCTGACATAAAAATAATTCCCGATACTATTTCTAATATTGCGCTCTACCTCAGCATGAGTGCCATAGATTCTACCGACGTGCTAAATGACTATATTGTAGATTATGTATACAAACATGATTCTATCGCCCCAGCAAGAAATTTCAGCATAACTGATGACGATTATGAAGAATTTAAGAAACGCGTGATAGATAGCGGGTTTACATACGATCCACAAAGCAAAAAGGTCGTTACAGAACTCGAGAAACTTGCAAAGTTTGAAGGCTATTATGACACGGCTGCAGAAGCTTTCGAAAAACTTAAGGAAAAGCTAACCCACAACATAGAAAAAGATCTCGACCTCAACAAAGAAGACATCGTAAATATAATAAATAATTCCATCGTAAGATGCTATTATTATCAGAGCGGCGGAATAGAAAACACTTTGGACAAAGACAAGTTTATAAAGGAAGCCTGCAATTTGCTCAAAGACACTGATAAATATAACGAAATACTAAAGCCGTCTGTAAAAAAAGATAAAAAGCATGCATAGGAAAAATGACAATAACATACGCTTTATGTGGAGTATGTTGATATTTGCTACAACCGTTATTATGGCTGTGACATTCTTCTTGTTTTTCACCTTATATTATGCAAATTAGCTCATAAAAAGATTCAAATATTTGTATAACTAAGAATAAATACTTAAATTTGCAGCGTTCAGTGGAATGAGGGGCCGTTCAAAGGTCCCTCATTTTATTTTAATAACTCCTATATGATAGATA
Source organism: Prevotella sp. (assembly GCA_020026195.1). Taxonomy (GTDB): domain Bacteria; phylum Bacteroidota; class Bacteroidia; order Bacteroidales; family Bacteroidaceae; genus Prevotella. The sequence continues at coordinate 18,705 of JAHHQW010000043.1, read as the reverse complement.
GAAACATAGTAAAAAATTTAGTAGACCAATGGCTCGATAAAGAGAACAAGGACTACTTTCTCGTAGACATTGAAATCAGCAAGGACGACAAAATTGTAGTAGAAATAGACCATGCCGACGGAGTATGGATAGAAGACTGTGTCGAACTGAGCAGATTCATCGAAGACAATCTTAACCGCGACGAAGAAGACTACGAACTTGAAGTAGGCAGCGCCGGTATTGGACGTCCGTTTAAGGTAAGACAGCAATATATCAATCATATCGGTAAAGAAGTCGAAGTACTCGATGAAGACGGAAAGAAACACAAGGGCGTTCTTAAAGCTGTAGAAGAGAACACCTTCGTTATCACCGTAAAAGAAAAAGTAAAGGAAGAAGGAGCCAAACGTCCCGTCATTAAAGATATCGACAGAACGTTCGACATGGAAAAAGTAAAATACACAAAATACTTATTAAGTTTTAAGTAATAATATGGCAAAGAAGAACGAAGAATCAATCAACATGATAGATACGTTCAAGGAGTTTAAAGACACCAAGAACATCGACCGCACTACATTAGTAAGCGTACTTGAAGAGAGTTTCCGCAGCGTACTGGCAAAGATTTTTGGCAGTGACGAAGCTTTTACAGTAATTGTAAACCCCGACAAGGGCGACTTCGAAATCTATCACAACCGCATCGTTGTTGAGAACGGAGCAGTACAGGATGAGAATAAGGAAATAACCTTGGACAAAGCTCGCGAGATAAGTCCTGACTATAGTATAGGCGAGGAAGTAAGCGAGATGGTAGACTTCAGTAAATTCGGTCGCCGCGCCATTCTTAATCTTCGTCAGACTCTTGCCTCTAAGATTCTTGAACTTGAGCACGACAGTTTATACAGCAAATACAAGGATAAGGTAGGTCAGGTGGTAAGCGCCGAGGTTTATCAGATATGGAAGCGTGAAGTTCTGCTCTTAGATGAAGAAGAGAACGAACTTATCATGCCCCGTAGCGAACAGATACCAGGCGAAAGATTCCACAAATCAGACATGGTACGTGCCGTTGTACACCGCGTAGACAATGAGAACAACAATCCTAAGATTATTCTCAGTCGTACTTCACCTGTCTTCCTTGAAAGACTGCTTGAAGCCGAAGTTCCTGAAATCGCTGATGGAATAATAACAATCAAGCGCGTGGCACGTATGCCGGGCGAAAGAGCAAAAATAGCTGTAGAAAGCTACGACGAACGTATCGATCCAGTCGGAGCATGTGTCGGCGTAAAGGGCAGCCGTGTACATGGTATAGTTCGCGAACTTCGCAATGAAAACATAGATGTTATCAACTACACATCTAACACAAAACTCTTCATTGAGCGTGCACTCAGTCCTGCAAAGGTATCAAGTATCTCTGTAGACGAAGAGAATAAGAAGGCAGAGGTATTCCTTAAGCCAGAACAAGTATCACTCGCCATCGGTCGTTCAGGACTTAACATCAAACTTGCAAGTATACTGACAGGCTATACTATCGATGTATTCCGTGAACTTGCAGAAGATGAAATAGATGAAGAAGACATCTATCTTGACGAATTTGCCGATGAAATAGATCAGTGGGTTATCGATGCAATTAAGGCTATCGGTTTTGACAGAGCAAAGCAGGTTCTCAACGCACCTCGCGAAATGCTCATTGAAAAGGCCGACCTTGAAGAAGAAACAGTCGACAACCTGTTAAATGTATTAAAAGCAGAATTTGAAAAGTAGTTTGTTGATTTTATGGCGGGTATAAACATTCCCGCCATGCAAACAATAAACAAAATCAAGTTCAACTATAATTTATTATAAATAAAAAGAATGGGTATCAGAATAATTCAAGCTATACGAAAATTAAACATAGGACTTCAAACGGCAGTTGATTTCCTTAACGAAAAAAGAAGCGACCTGGGCAGGGTCGAAGCCGATACTAATTTCAAACTTTCGGATGAACAATACAAAGCCTTGGAAAAAGCTTTTCAGACAGATAAGCATATAAAAGACAAGGCTGACGAAATATTCACACGTCCGAAAGACAAGGAGAAGAAACACTCCAAAGAGAAACATAATGAGGAGGCACCTGCTACAGAACGTAACGAAGAGGCTCCTGCTGGTACAGAAAGACCCCGCGTTAGAATAAAGCAAGTTGGGAAAATAGATCTCAACGATGGCAGAAAGAATGCTGATGCCAAGCCTCAACCCGTAAGAGTAACAGATAAAAAGACTTCTGCCGTAAGTCAAAACACACCGGAAAACAAAGACACATCGTCTGCTGCACAGGAAAAACGTGCAAAAGCAAATGAGACCAACACTGTTATTGCCGGAGCACCAAAACAAGAGAAGACCCAAACAGTAGAACCTGTGGAGAATAAAAAACAAAACATAAGGTCAGCTAAAGAAGACAGCAGACAGAAAAATACAGCCGAACCTATAAAGGTGAAAGTTACAGAAAGTAACAATAAGGCTGAAGAAAAGAAAGATGAAGAAGACAAGCTGTTCACTCTCAAAAGCGAACAGAGAATGGCTCCCAAAGTAAATATCCTTGGCAAGATTGATCTTGACTCTCTGAATCAGAGCACCCGTCCCAAGAAAAAATCAAAGGAAGAGCGCAAAAAGGAACGTGAAGAAAAGCAGCAGCAAGTAAGCAAAACACGCAGACACCGTATAAACAAGGAACGCGTGGATATTAATGCCGCTTCAGGACAGCAGCAAAGCGAAGCTAAGCATGGCGCAGGAAAGAAGAAGCGTCAGAAGCCGCAGCCTAAACCCGTAGAACTGTCAGAGGAGGATGTAGCACGTCAGGTTAAAGAAACATTAGCCCGTCTTACAAACAAGAAGGCACAGAGCCAGAACAAGAAGGGTGCAAAATACCGTCGTGAGAAGAGAGATGCCATTCAGCAGCAGATGAAAGAGCTTAATGCTGAAAAGAAGGCAGAAAGCAAGATTCTGAAACTTACAGAGTTCGTTACAGTAAGCGAACTTGCAAGTATGATGAACGTTAGCGTGAACGAAGTTATCGGTACATGTATGAGTATCGGTATCATGGTTTCTATAAACCAGCGTCTCGAAGCAGAAACGATCAACATCGTTGCTGAAGAATTTGGTTTCAAGACTGAATACGTAAGTGCTGACGTACAGGAAGCAATACACGAAGAAGAAGACGATGATGAAGATCTGATACCGCGCGGACCTATCATTACAGTGATGGGACACGTAGACCATGGTAAGACTTCACTGCTCGACTATATACGTAGAGCAAATGTTATCGCTGGTGAAGCTGGTGGAATTACACAGCACATTGGTGCATACCATGTTACTCTCGATGACGGTCGCTCAATGACATTCCTTGATACACCTGGTCATGAAGCATTTACAGCTATGCGTGCCCGTGGTACACAGATTACCGATATTGCCATAATCATTATTGCAGCCGATGACAGCGTAATGCCTACTACAAAAGAAGCAATCGCTCACGCACAGGCAGCTAATGTTCCTATGGTATTTGCTATCAATAAGATTGATAAGCCCGGTGCTAACCCCGACAAGATTCGTCAGGACCTTGCAGCTATGAACCTCCTCGTTGAGGAATGGGGCGGTAAGTACCAGTGCCAGGAAATAAGTGCAAAGAAAGGTATAGGTGTACAGGAACTTCTCGAGAAGGTTCTGCTTGAAGCTGACATGCTTGAATTGAAAGCTAATCCTAACCGTAAGGCAACAGGTTCTATCATTGAATCTTCACTTGATAAAGGCCGCGGATATGTTTCTACTGTACTTGTACAGAATGGTACATTGAAAGTTGGTGATGTCGTTATTGCAGGAACAAGCTATGGTAAAGTAAAGGCATTGTTCAACGAACGTAACAAGAACATCGACAAGGTACGCCCCGCAGAGCCTACAATTATTTTAGGTCTTAACGGAGCTCCTACCGCAGGTGATACATTCCACGTTCTCGAAACAGAACAGGAAGCACGTGAAATAGCAAACCGTCGTTTGCAGTTACAGCGCGAACAGGGACTGCGTACTCAGAAACGTCTTACTCTTTCTGATATCAGCCATCGTATCGCACTCGGATCATTCAAGGAACTTAACATTATCGTTAAGGGTGATACAGACGGTAGTACAGAAGCACTTAGCGACTCATTCATCAAGATGTCTACAGAAAAGATCAAGGTCAATGTTATATACAAGGCTGTAGGTCAGATTTCTGAAAGTGATGTAACACTTGCCGATGCATCAGATGCTATCATCGTAGGATTCCAGGTTCGTCCTTCTGCAGCAGCACGTAAACAGGCTGAACAGGCCGGAGTAGAAATCAATACATACTCTGTAATTTACGACGCTATCGACGATGTTCATTCTGCAATGGAGGGTATGCTCGATAAGGTTAAGAAGGAAGTCGTTACAGGTCAGGTTGAAGTTCGTGAAGTATTCCACATCTCTAAGGTTGGTACTGTAGCCGGTGCATATGTAACAGAAGGTAAGGTACACCGTAGCGACAAGGCCCGACTGGTACGTGATGGTATTGTCATCCACTCTGGCGACATCGATTCACTGAAGCGTTACAAAGACGACGTTAAGGAAGTTGCAGCCAACTTCGAATGCGGTATCAGTCTTGTTAACTTCAACGATATTCTCGCAGGCGATATCATCGAAACCTTTATGGAAGTAGAAGTTAAGCAGAAACTTTAAATATAAATTGAATACCGCTTTATTTTATATGGTGGTAGACTTAATATACATCCAATTACGGGATTGTCGCCTTGCCATTTTTCGAGGTGATAATTCGGTAATTGGATTTTAAACTATAATAATGAAAGAAAGCAATGGAAACGAGTTTGTAAAGCAGGTGGCCGAACAAAAATATGAATTCGGTTTCACTACTGACGTACAGACTGAAATAATAGAAAAAGGACTCAACGAAGATGTTGTACGCCTGATATCAAAGAAAAAGAACGAACCCGACTGGCTACTCGAATTCCGTCTGCAAGCATATAACTACTGGAAAGATCAGAAGCAGCCTGACTGGGGTCATGTAAATGTTCCTGAGATTGACTATCAGGACATATCATATTACGCAGATCCTCTTGCCAAAAAGAAGAGCACCGAAAACAAAGAAATAGACCCCGAACTTATGAAGACATTTGATAAGCTCGGAATTCCATTGGAAGAACGTCTTGCACTTAGCGGTACAGCGGTTGATGCCATCATGGACTCAGTATCTGTAAAGACAACCTACAAGGACAAACTTGCCGAAAAAGGTATTATTTTCTGTTCCATCGGCGAAGCTATTCAGGTGCATCCAGATCTTGTAAGAAAATATTTAGGCAGCGTTGTCCCCTATCGTGACAATTATTTTGCAGCCCTAAACTCAGCAGTATTCAGCGACGGATCATTTGTATACATTCCCAAAGGAATACGCTGTCCCATGGAACTTAGTTCTTATTTCCGCATCAACGCAGCCAACACCGGTCAGTTCGAGCGTACTCTTATTGTAGCCGAAGATGATGCATACGTTTCTTACCTTGAAGGATGTACAGCACCTATGCGTGATGAAAACCAGCTGCATGCAGCCATAGTAGAAATTGTCGTCATGAACAATGCTGAAGTTAAATACTCTACAGTACAGAACTGGTACCCTGGAGATGAAAACGGCAAGGGCGGTGTCCTCAACTTAGTTACAAAACGTGGCGATCTGAGAGGCCGTAACAGTAAACTTTCATGGACTCAGGTCGAGACAGGTAGTGCCATAACATGGAAATATCCTTCATGCGTGCTTCGCGGTGATAACTCACAGGCAGAATTCTATTCTGTAGCCGTAACCAATCATCATCAGGAGGCCGACACAGGAACAAAGATGATTCATATTGGTAAAAATACAAAGAGTACTATCATAAGCAAGGGTATCAGTGCAGGACACAGCCAGAACTCGTACAGGGGACTTGTACGAGCTACAGCAAATGCAGACAATGCACGCAACTACAGCTCATGTGACAGCCTGTTGTTAGGCAGCGACTGCGGTGCACACACATTCCCATACATGGACGTACACAATGACTCTGCAATATTCGAGCACGAGGCAACCACAAGCAAGATTAGCGAGAACCAGCTTTTCTATTGTAATCAGCGTGGTATTCCGACAGAAGCAGCCGTAGGACTTATCGTAAACGGATATGCAAAGGACGTATTGAACAAACTTCCGATGGAGTTCGCTGTCGAAGCAAGAAAGTTATTATCAGTATCTCTCGAAGGTACGATAGGATAAACAAGATATAATATTCATACACAATGTTAGTAGTAAAAGATTTACACGCCAAGATAGGTGATAAAGAAATATTAAAGGGTATAAACCTTACCGTTAACGATGGCGAAGTACATGCCATAATGGGACCTAACGGCTCGGGAAAGAGTACATTGAGTGCTGTTCTTGTAGGTAATCCCGCATACGAAGTTACAAAGGGAGAAGCATATTTCAACGGCAAGAATCTTCTTGAAATGAAACCTGAAGACAGAGCACACGAAGGTCTGTTCCTTTCATTCCAGTACCCTGTCGAGATTCCTGGTGTATCAATGATAAACTTCATGCGTACAGCAATCAACGAGAAGTTGGAATACGAAGGAAAGAAGCCTTTGAATGCCGGAGAATTTCTTAAACTGATGCGTGAAAAGCGTAAGATTGTAGAATTGGACAACAATCTTGCCAACCGTTCTGTAAACGAAGGATTCAGTGGTGGAGAGAAGAAGCGTAACGAGATTTTCCAGATGGCAATGCTTGAACCGAAACTCAGCATTCTCGATGAGACCGACTCTGGTCTTGACGTTGATGCTCTGCGCATCGTAGCCGAAGGCGTCAACACTCTGAAGACACCCGAGACAAGTACTATCGTTATTACTCACTATCAGAGACTGCTTGACATATTACAGCCACAGATTGTACACGTACTTTACAACGGACGCATCGTAAAGACTGCAGGTCCGGAACTTGCAAAAGAGATTGAGGAACGTGGTTACGACTGGATTAAGCAGGAAATTGGAGAACTTTAATATGAACAGCGAAAAACAATATATAGACCTTTACAAGCAGTGTCGCAATATGATATTCTCACACAGTGCTGATGTGATGAATAACCTTCGCGACAAGGCTTTTGAGGCTTTTTCACGCAACGGATTCCCCTCTAAGAAGGTTGAAAGATATAAATACACCGACGTTCAGAAGATGTTCGCCCCTGAAGATTACGGACTGAACCTCGAACGTCTGCCTATTCAGATTTATCCGGCAGAGATATTTAAGTGTGATGTGCCCAACCTCAGCACACAGCTCTTTTTCGTTGTAAACGATATGTTCTATAACGACACAAAAAAAGAGACTTCTCTTCCCGAAGGTGTCTTTGTAGGTTCACTCTGCGAGGCAGCAAAAAAATATCCTGAACTGATAGAGAAATATTATGGTAAGCTGGCATCATCTGAAGAAGACTCAATAACAGCACTCAACACGATGCTTGCACAGGATGGTCTGCTCGTTTATGTCCCGCGTGGAATAAAAGTAGAACAGACTATTCAGGTAATTAATGTCATGCGTTCAAACGTAGATCTCATGACAAACCGCCGTGTGCTTATTATCGTGGAGCCCATGGCAGAAGTCAAACTTTTGTTCTGTGACCATAATGCAGATAAGCAGCGTTTCCTTACAACACAGGTGATAGAAGCATTCGTAGAAGATAATGCACACCTTGAGCTTTACTGTCTTGAAGAGACACATCGTAAGAATGTACGTTTCAGCAACCTCTATATCGACCAGCAGCGCAACAGTACTGTAAACCATAACGCAATAACACTGCACAATGGTGTTACACGCAATCGTACCGACTTAGTATTCAGCGGAGAAGGTTCAGAATGCCAACTTTTAGGATGCGTAATTGCTGATAAGGAACAACATGTAGACAACAATACTCTTATAGATCATAAGGTAGGACACTGCACAAGCGAAGAACTTTACAAATACGTTCTCGACGACAAAGCCGTTGGAGCATTTGCCGGAAAGATTCTTGTACGCCATGGAGCACAGCAGTCATACTCACACGAAACAAACCAGAACCTCTGTGCAACAAAAGAGACACGCATGTTCACACAGCCTATGCTTGAGATTTATGCAGACGATGTAAAATGCGACCATGGCAGTACCGTAGGTCAGCTTAATGATGCAGCATTGTTTTACATGCAGCAGCGCGGTATAAGTCTCAAAGAAGCCCGTATGCTGCTTAAGTTTGCATTCTTAGGTCAGGTTATCGACCACATCAAGCTCGAACCGCTGCGCACACGTCTGCACATGCTGGTAGAGAAACGTTTCAGAGGCGAACTCGGAGGATGCAGACACTGTCATAAATGTAGTAAATCAGAATAATATATGTACGATATAGAAAAGGTTAGAGCCGACTTCCCGATTCTCTCACGTGAAATATACGGACGACCGCTCATTTATCTCGATAATGCAGCCACTACGCAGAAGCCACGTTCTGTAGTCGAAGCTATAACAGAGGAATATTACTCAGTAAACGCCAATGTTCACCGCGGTGTTCATTATCTGTCACAGCAGGCAACCGACCTGCATGAGGCAGCACGCGAAACTATGCGCAAATTCATCAATGCACGCAGTACGAACGAGATTATATTCACACGCGGGACTACCGAAAGCCTCAACTTAGTCGTTTCTTCGTTCTGTGACGAGTTCATGCACGAAGGCGACGAGGTTATCATTTCCACGATGGAGCATCACTCCAACATCGTTCCCTGGCAGATTCAGGCAGCAAAGAAAGGAATTGCCATCAAGGTTATTCCTATCAACGATAAGGGAGAGATAATCATGGACGAGTACCGTAAACTTTTTAGCGATCGTACAAAGATTGTAAGTGTAGCTCATGTAAGCAATGTACTCGGAACTATCAATCCAGTAAAAGAAATGATAGAAATTGCACACGAGCACAATGTTCCCATCATGATAGATGGCGCCCAGAGTACTCCGCATTTCAAAGTAGATGTACAGGACCTGGACTGTGATTTCTTTGCTCTCAGCGGACATAAGATGTATGGTCCGACAGGTATCGGTGTTCTTTACGGAAAGGAAGAATGGCTCGACCGCATGCCGCCTTATCAGGGTGGTGGCGAAATGATAGAAAGTGTTAGTTTTGAGAAGACGACATTCGAAAAACTTCCTTTTAAGTTTGAAGCCGGAACACCTGACTATATTGCTACAAATGCACTTGCAAAAGCTGCCGATTACCTTATGAACTTAGGCATAGATAATATATCGGCACACGAGCGCGAACTTACGAGCTACTGCATGAAACGTATGCGAGAATTCGAAGGAATGCGCATCTTTGGAGAAGCAGAACATAAGGATGCTGTCGTATCCTTCCTTCTGCGCGATATCCATCCTCTTGACATGGGTACCCTGCTCGACCGTCTCGGAATAGCAGTACGAACAGGTCATCACTGTGCACAGCCTCTGATGATTCGTTACGGCATTCCCGGAACAGTGCGTGCATCATTTGCTCTATACAACACAAAAGAAGAAATAGACACGCTTATAGCAGGCATAGAACGCGTAAGCAAGATGTTCTGATACATCTGAAATCATACAGATATAACCGCCCTGACATCACTTTAATGTCAGGGCGGTGTCATTAATATCAATACCATAAAATTTTTTTTCATATTCAATTTAACTTTTAAGTATATCATCGTTCTAACATAATAAACAAGGCAAAAAGTATGACTGATGAAAAAGAAATAAAAGATTCATGTGACAAAGACCTGAAGCAGGGAATCAAACTGCTCATGGGTCGTTATCAGGAACCTTTATACAATCATATACGTCGCCTGCTCGTATCTCACGAAGACACGCAGGATGCCTTGCAGGAAACATTCGTAAGAGTTTTCCGTAGCTGGAAGACATTCCGTGGCGACAGTACATTATCGACATGGCTGTACCGCATAGCAACAAATGAGAGTCTGCGCATTCTCAACGCTAAGAAAGACGAAAAAAATCTTTCGGATAACGAATTGCAGAATGAACTCATAGTAAAACTGGAAACAGCCGAATATCTAGACTATGAAGATGCCATGGCAGTAAAGTTTCAGAAAGCCATACTGTCACTTCCTGAGAAACAGCGTCTGGTATTCAACTTCCGTTATTACGACGAGTTAGATTACGATGAAATAGCAGAGATACTCGACACCAAGGTAGAGACACTTAAGGTAAACTACCACTATGCCAAAGAGAAGATTAAAAGTTACATTATAAACCATTAGAGATATGACGAAGCATTTTGAGTTTGACGAAATAGGGAAAAAGACACCTTATCGTATTCCCGACGGATTCTTCGATGAGATGCAGCAGCAGGTACTTCAGCAGGCAGCAGAAGAGTCACGCCGCAAAAACATTTTATTAAGACGTATCTCTTATGCGATAATAGGCATGGCAGCAGCAGTTTCGGCCTTTATCTTCATTCCACGCAATACGGCAAAAACGGAACAGCAGCCTGCATCCATCAGCTGGGTAGAGCAGATGTCTGATGAAGACCTTAAGGCCATGGACGACATGTCAGAATATGATATTTTTATGTATTAAATAAATTAATTACAAGATTATGAAACAGAAATTATTTGCTATGATGCTCCTATTGTTTGTATGCAGCATCCAGACTTCAGTATTTGCACAGAATGACAGAAAGGCAAAAATAGAAAAGAGAGAACGTCCGCGTCTCACATCAGAACAGATGATGCAGCGCCAGACAAAATATATCGTAAATCAGATGGCTCTTGACGATGCTACTCGGAATAAGTTCGAAGCAGTATACAAGAGATACCAGGCAGAACTAAAGGAATGCCACGAACAGATGCGCAGCAAGTACGGCAGGAAGAAAAAGGGAGACTGCAAGGAACTTACAGATGCAGAGGTATCAGAACGTATAGAGGCTCGTTTTGCACAGTCACGCAAGATTCTTGACATCCGCGAAAAGTATTATCAGGAATTCAAAAAGATTCTGACTCCCAAACAGATTCAGAAGATGTACAAGGCAGAAAAAGAGATTCAGAAAAAAGTACACAGAGAAATGGCAAGAAGAGTAAACAGTCACAAAAGAGGCAAATAAAAAACTATTTGACAAAACAAAAAGCCGACCGGAATGATTATAGTCCGGTCGGCTTTTATTGTATGTATTTTAAATTGTTATTTCTTCTCAAGTGTTACGATATAGTCTACACCTTCGGGAACCTTATCGAATAACAGTGTTATTCCTTCCTTAGATTTTGTATACTTTATCTCCTTGCCTGTAGCAAACTCATAAGCCTTTTTAAACTTAGTTTCGCCTGTCGGGAGGAACAGACCTTTATCATGGTGGTTAAGTACATGTATATAGAGTTTATTACCCTTCTGAGTACTTACACCCCAGTCGTGAGGACCAACGATACCTCCGCGTGTGCCGTAAATAGTCTCGCCGTTCTTTTCGAGCCACTTACCCATAGCCTGAAGACGCTCTACTGCTCTTTCAGGAAGATTACCGTCAGGCTGAGGACCTACGTTAAGCAGAAGATTTGCATTCTTACCGGCAGCACGTACAAGCATCTGGATAAGTTCTTCGTTGCTCTTGTAGTTATGGTCTCTCATGCTGTAACCCCAGTGGTCGTTTATTGTCTGACATGATTCGAGAGGCAGCTTACCGATAGACTGTCCTGAAAGACCTGCGGTATTCTCACCAGGAAGGTCGCGTTCAAAAATCTGAATATCTTCGCCCTCATTAGGTGTCTGATGATGATTATTTCCGATAAGACAGCCAGGCTGTAAATCGTGAATCATCTTATACTGCTGAGGCAGTTCCCAGTTGAACGGAGTCTTATCCTCATCGTGATCCCACCAGCCGTCAAACCATATTGCACCGATAGAACCATAGTTTGTAAGAAGTTCTGTTATCTGGTTGTTCATAAACTGGTAATAACTCTTCCAGTTCTGCTGGTCTGTAGGACGACCTGTACCCTTTCCTGTTCTGCCCAGAGGATAATCATTGCGTCCCCAGTCGAGATGAGAATAGTACAGATGCAGTTTTACACCATATTTCTCGCAGGCAGCAGCCAATTCCTTAATGATATCACGCTTGAATGGAGAAGCATCCATTACGTCATAATCAGAATACTTTGTATCGAAGAGCGAGAAACCATCATGATGACGTGTAGTGATGGTGATGTATTTGGCACCAGCCTCGCTGATAGTCTTTACCCACTTGTCAGCGTCAAAGTTTCCGGGATAGAAAGCACCTGCCAGATTCTTATATTCTGAATGATGCATGTCGGGAGCATTGAGAATCCACTCTGTAGTACCCATCATGGAATACAGACCCCAGTGCAGGAACACACCAAATTTACGGTCTTGGAACTCACTTCTTGCCTTCAAGTTCTCCTCAGAAGGAACATACTTGCCGTCCTGTGCAAAAGCGCCAGAAGCGAACATGGCAGAAAGCAATAACAAACTTAACTTTTTCATTGTATGTTTTTTTTAGTAAAAAGACCCCGTAGCGAATTAAATCATTACGGGGTCTTATCTTATTTAAGATGATTTATCATTAATCAAGATGATCGAGACTGTCGTTGAAGTCTTTCGGCTCGTGGGGCTCGCTTGCGCTTGCTTCACGGGGTTCTTCGTTTCTGTGTTCGTAACGACGTGGTTCGTCACTGTGCTGACGACGTGCGTTGTTGCGACGTTCGCCTCTCTCTCCTCTTTCGCCTCTTTCTCTGCGCTCTCTTGCGGGTCTTTCTACATAACCCTCTGGTTTCGGCAGAAGAACGCGGTGTGACAGCTTATACTTACCAGTCTTCTGGTCGATGTCTACCAGTTTAACCTGAATTGTATCACCTTCCTTGATACCAGCCTCTTCTACTGTCTCAAGACGCTTCCAGTCGATTTCTGAGATGTGGAGAAGTCCGTCCTTACCGGGGAGGATTTCTACGAAACATCCGTAAGGCATGATGCTGCGAACTTTACCTTCGTAAACCTCTCCTACTTCGGGGATGGCAACGATAGCCTTAATCTTTGCAAGAGCTGCATCGATAACGTCCTTGTTAGCACCGCTTACCTGAACCTTACCTACACCGTCTTCCTCATCGATTGTGATTGTAGCGCCAGTATCTTCCTGCATCTGCTGGATGATCTTACCGCCCGGGCCGATTACAGCACCAATGAACTCCTTCGGGATTTCGAGTGCTACGATACGGGGAACCTGAGGCTTGAGTTCAGCACGAGGTTCAGAGATTGTTTCTGTAAGCTTGCCGAGGATGTGCTCACGACCAGCCTTAGCCTGCATAAGAGCCTTTTCGAGAATCTCGAAGCTCAGACCGTCGCACTTAATATCCATCTGTGTAGCTGTCAGACCATCTTTTGTACCAGTTGTCTTGAAGTCCATATCACCCAGGTGGTCTTCATCACCGAGGATATCGCTCAATACTGCATATTTCTCTTCACCAGGATTCTTGATAAGACCCATAGCGATACCGCTGACGGGCTTCTTCATAGGAACGCCGGCATCCATAAGTGCAAGTGTACCTGCACATACTGTAGCCATTGATGAAGAACCGTTACTTTCAAGTATCTGAGATACCAGACGTACTGTGTAAGGATAATCCTCAGGAATCTGTCCCTTCAGTGCACGCCATGCAAGATGACCGTGACCGATTTCACGACGACCTACACCGCGCTGTGCCTTAGCTTCGCCAGTACAGAAGGGCGGGAAGTTGTAGTGAAGGATGAAACGCTGGTAGCTCTTGTCCAGAACGTCATCAACCATCTTCTCATCGAGCTTTGTACCGAGTGTACAAGTTGTGAGCGACTGTGTCTCACCACGTGTGAAGATAGAAGATCCGTGAGGCATAGGCAGAGGAGAAACTTCGCACCAGATGGGGCGGATTTCGTCTGTCTTTCTACCATCGAGACGCTTGCCTTCGTCAAGAATGCAGCGGCGCATAGAGTCGCGCATTACGTCAGCATAGTATCTTTCAACCATTGCGTGCTTCTCTTCGAGCTCCTCTTCAGAAAGTTCTGTATGAGCTGCATCGTAAGCCTCAACAAAGTCTGACTTAATTTTATCGAATGCTTCTTCGCGTGACTTCTTGTCGTGGTCGCCAGCTTCTGCGATAGCATAGCACTTGTCGTAAGTTTCCTTACGCAGCTGCTCGCGCAGTTCTTCATCGTTAACCTCGTGACAATATTCGCGCTTAACATCTGTTCCGAGTTCTTTTGCGAGTTCTGTCTGCAAGTCACACATCGGACGGATAGCCTCCTGGGCTGCCTTCAGTGCGTTAATAAGATCTGCTTCAGAAACCTCGTTCATTTCACCTTCCACCATCATGATGTTATCTTTAGATGCACCTACCATGATATCCATGTCGGCATCTTTCATCTGCTGGAATGTGGGGTTTACTACATATTCGCCATTGATACGTGCCACACGAACTTCAGAGATAGGGCACTCAAAAGGAATGTCTGAACAAGCCATTGCTGCTGATGCTGCAAAACCTGCCAATGCATCGGGCTGGTCTACACCGTCGGCTGAGAAAAGGTTTACGTTAACGTATACCTCAGCATGATAGTTTGACGGGAAGAGCGGTCTGAGAACGCGGTCGACCAATCTTGAAACAAGAATTTCATTGTCGCCGGATTTACCCTCGCGCTTTGTGAAACCGCCCGGGAAACGTCCGGCAGCGGCATACTGTTCTTTGTAATCTACTTGCAGCGGCATAAAATCTGTTCCGGGAACTGCATCTTTTGCGGCACAAACTGTAGCTAAAAGCACTGTGTTACCCATGCGGAGTACACAAGAGCCGTCGCACTGTTTTGCCACTTTCCCTGTTTCTATGCTGATGGTTCTGCCATCAGGTAAAGAAACTGTTTTTGTTATTACGTTCATCTAAATATTAAAACTTTATTGTTTTATTACATCTAAAAATTTGGACAAATATACCAATTTATATTGTAATTGTACAACTATTTGGAATTAAATGTTCTTTTTTCACTGCATTATAGGCTTTTATGACAAATATTTTGATTTCACCGACTAACATAACGTACTATAAATAGTGTTTTTGTTATCTGTATGATGTTGTGTTTTAAATGATGTCTTCTTGGTATTTTCACTTATTTAGCATAACTTTGCACCTACAAACATTTAAACGAATATATTGATGAAAAAGGTATTAGCAAGACTTTCTTTTGCTGCTGCGGCACTCACTTTCATGTCATGCGGCGGCAGTCAGTTTAAGATAGAAGGAAACATTTCGGACGCCAAGGACTCTACCGTTTATTTTGAGAACGTTGGCATCGAGAATACAGAAGTGCTCGACTCCATAGTACTTACGGAAGACGGCAGGTTCACATTCACAGCCGATGCTGCCGATGCTCCTGAATTCTACAGACTTAGAATAGCCGGAAACATCATAAACCTTTCTGTTGATTCTACCGAGACTATAACGGTCAAGGCTTCTTATCCTTCTATGTCGTACGACTATACCGTAGAAGGTTCTGAAAACTGTAACAAAATAAAGGATCTGTCTGTAATGCAGATTCGTATTCAGAACGAGATTTCAGACATCTTTAACGACCCCACTCTCAATTACGAAGCTTCCGGCGACAGCGCAAACAATGTCATCAACAGATACAAAGAGGTTGTAAGACGCGACTTTATATATAAAGAGCCTATGAAGGCTTATGCTTATTTCGCTTTGTTCCAGACAATTGGCGGACGCCCCATCTTCAATCCTGTTTATGGTAAAGATGATATAAAGGCATTCTCTGCCGTTGCCACAAGTTGGGATATGTATTATCCGGGTTCTGTACGTACAGAAAACCTTCATAACATAGCAATGGAAGGTATTAAGAACAGCCGTATAGTACGTAACGGTATTGCACAGGCTCAGAACGAATATCAGCAGGCTCAGGAAATTGACCCGACGGCTCTCACTATGACAGATAACAATGGTAAGAAGCAGACTCTCTCTGCCCTTAAGGGCAAGGTTGTGATGCTCGACTTCCATCTGTTCAGTCACGAGAAGTCTGTAGAGCGCATCATGCAGCTCCGTCAGCTTTATAACAAGTATCATGACCGTGGTTTCGAAATCTATCAGATTGCATTAGATCCTAACGCTCACTTCTGGAAGACTCAGACAGAGGCTCTGCCCTGGATAAACGTAAGAGCTGAAGACGAGAACCAGATAAGAGACCTTCAGAATATGTATAACGTTCGTGCAATACCGGCATATTTCCTAATTGACAGAAACGGTGTTATCCAGAAACGTGACATTCAGATTAAGAATATTGACTCTGAAATAAACGCAATGTTATGATTAGAAGATTATTAACTTCTATCTTCTTTGGTTTTTCTTTCTGTATTGCGTGGGCACAGAATGTTTACGACAATGGTGTCTTCGTAATGAACGAGGGATGGTTCGGACATTGTAACTCGACCATAAACTTCATTGACGGCAAAGGCGAATGGATTTATGACATTATCGGCAGGGAAAATCCGGGTAAAGAACTTGGAAGTACTGTCAGCTATGGTACTATTTATGGTGGTCGCTTTTACATCATCACTAAACAGGACAAGGATGGCGGAACTGACAAAGAAGGTGCACGCATAACTGTTTGCGATGCCCGTACAATGAAGATTATAAAGCAGATTAAGGACATTGACGATACAGGTGTTCGTGCCGACGGACGCGGATTCGTGGTTGTAAACAGCGAAAAGGCTTACGTAGGTTCTAACAACGGAATATACATCCTTAATCTCAGTAACTTTGAAATTGAGGGAAAGATAGAAGGTACAGGTAACGAGCATACCGACCCGTATGGTTCTATGTACCTTGGACAGACTGGTACGCTGATACGTATCAACGAAAAGGTTTATGCTCTGCATCAAGATAAGGGACTGATGATAATAGATCCTTATACTGATAAGGTAACAGACACTATGGCCGGTCCTGATAACGGAAAGCTCACCTATGGTTCTGCTGTTCTTTCTAAGGACGGCAGCTTATGGCTAAGCGTATCTGATAAATTCAGCAGAGGTGATTCTTATAATTACATCATGCGTTACACTCCGTCCACCGGCGACACTCTTCGCGTAAACATGCCTGAAGGTGTCAGTTCTCCTTCAAACTCATGGTATGCGTGGACTCCCGACGGATTTTGCGCCAGCACTAAGCAGAATGTACTTTATTGGAACACTGGCGACGGAGCATGGTATTCTAACTATAAGATTTACAAATACGACATTGACAGAAACGAGTTCTCGCTGTTCCTCGATTTCGAAAGCGAAAGTCTTAAGGTGTATGGCAGTTCAATGCGCGTAGATCCGGTAAGCAGTAATCTGTATGTTACTCTTTATAAGGATCCTGCTATACCTTACTTCACCATGCGTAAATATGACAGCACGGGAACAAAGCTTGCCGAATATGAGATGAAAGAGGATTACTGGTATCCTTCCATACAGGTATTCCCGGACAATGCATCACCGATTGCACAGAATATTGAGGCGGTTAATATATCAGACAGCAAACCTACCGTAATTAATCTCGATGACATTGCAGCTGATGATGACAACATGAGTGCCGCAATGGTTAAGACCATTACCGAAGTAACCGACGAAAGTGTAATCTCTGCAGACATCGTAAACGGCAGTCTCCATATAACTCCTCTTAATGATGGTAGTTCTACGGTTGTAATTGACATCAATTCAAATGGTAAGAGCACATCTGCCGAAGTTGCCGTAAGCATTACGGGATATAACGGCATAGACAATACTGCTGCCAATATAAGCACAGCTTACATAACCGGAGGTATGCTGCACATTAATAACTGTGAGGGAACAGAATTCCGACTCTACGACATCAACGGATGCTTAGCAGATTCGTTTATAGCCTCATCATCTAACTTTGTTCGCAACGTAAATCTTCCCAAAGGTCTGTATGTACTTTATGGTAAGCAGACAGGCGAGGACATCGTATTAAAACTGAACATAAGATAAAGACAGAATTATATTCGTAACACAAGCCTCAGCTAATAAGATTTGTTTCTTAGCTGAGGCTTTTCGTTTCTTCATGGTTGAGTTTTCTTTTCATCACTTGTTAATTTGTGTACTACGGCGTCTTTAATGGCTGTCTAATTTTTGAATATTCTGAAATGTCTTATGTCTTCTACGAAATACGCCAGAGAAAAATCGCTGTTTTAAACTACTTTTTAAGTAAACATAGTATGTTTGCAAACTATCACAGGTACGTTTGCTAACTTTTACAGTAACAAAAGTTCGTAAACGTAGGATGTTTACCGAGTAAACAGGGGATACTTTTGAGCTAAAAACACACGAAAAATAACCAAAACTGCATATTTCCTACGATTTTTGCACTAAATCAGAAAAATATTCAGTGCTTATAACCATAACATACCATCATATTCAGTTTTTCAGCACCTTATAAAGAGGCTTTATTATTTACACTTATGCGAACAAATACACATAAAGACAGCAGATATTCCTAATATAAATTTCACTTTTTAGGATTTGAGTTTTCTATTTCTATAAATACAATCTACGTGAAGTACTTTAAAGACACATGTGGAATTATGGCTCAGTAGATAAATCATGGGGATAAATTCTTTCACTTTGGATTATTACC
>JAHHQW010000042.1 GCA_020026195.1 Prevotella sp. | reverse complement strand
TCTAAATTTCAAGTATTTCAAAGAACTATTTTGAATTTTAATGGGACATTAATGATTTGTTATAAATCATCATCGTATAAGTTTATTATAAAATTTATTATAATTTTTGGTGTATTGTCATAAATTATTACCTTTGCACCGATAATATAACAAACAAACACGATTATGAAAAAAGTAATAACATGCGTAGCAGTGATTCTTGCTACTATGGGAGCTAAGGCTCAGAGCACTGTAGGCGAGTTTTCTATTCAGCCTAAAGTCGGTATGTCAATTTCCAGTCTTACAGACATTGATGACAGCAAATCAAAAATCGGTTTCGTTGCCGGTGCAGAAGTACGTTACCAGTTCCATCCGATTATCGGTGTAGAAGGCGGACTGCTGTATGCTATGCAGGGTGTAAAGGTAGACCAGGAATTAGATCCGCAGATTAACCTCGAATACGTAAATATGCCTATTATGGCCAGCTTCAACGTTTATAAAGGTCTTTTCCTGAGAACCGGTGTACAGTTCGGTTTCCTTACAAAGTCTGAAATAGAAGCTTCTGGTCAGGGTCTTAAAGGCGAAGGCGACATTAAAGACAACACAGAAAGCGTAGATATTTCTATTCCTTTCGGCGTTTCTTACGAATACAAGGGATTTGTTCTTGACGCTCGTTACAATCTCGGATTAAATAAGACATTTGATTCTGATTTAGACCTCGATTCAAAGAACAGTGTATTCAACATTTCACTTGGTTATAGATTCACAATCTAAAAATAAGCAGAATTTAAAAGTTAAGGCAGGTATTTTAAACAAATATCTGCCTTTCTTATTTTTATTCTACACATCTATAAGTAGAATTTCAACTTATTATTTCTGTACTTAATCTAAATGAATTAATTTAATTCCCTGATGTATTCAATCAATGCTTCTATTGTGGAAAAATCTCGTGATATTCCAGATGCATCATTTAAGACGTAAGTACCAGAGGCATCACATTTTATAGTAATGCCAATGCTGCTAATATTATCACCAGCCTGACCGTTTACAGCAAAGCCTACTCTGTTAAGTGCCTTCTTCACCATCATGTAACTGTTGGAGTGTGCATCTCCTTCAAGAGTGATATAGCTCTTAAAGTTATGTCTTATCTTATAAAGTCCGCTCTTTGTATCAAAAATGATACCAGTATCAGGAAAGAAATTATTAAGAGCTCCGTTCAAAGAAAGGTCTTCGGGTGTACCTATTGATATGCCTTTATTTTTCTTCATCAGCCATACTTTATCTGCTATCTGCAAAGCAAGTTCCAAATCGTGTGTCGATAGGAAAATCGTACGATTTGTTTCTTTAGACAGATTATATAAAAGCTGCATTATCTCCACCTTACTGGGATAATCAAGAAATGCCGTCGGCTCGTCAAGGAATATGATAGGTGTCTGCTGTGCAAGAGCCTTGGCAATCATAACCTTCTGGCGTTCACCATCACTGAGCGTATGCACAATACGGTTTTTAAGATTACTTATCTTTACAAACTCAAGGGCTTCATCAATAATTTTTAAATCCTCTTTACTAAGACTTCCCCAAAAACCTGTATAAGGACTGCGTCCCATACCTACAAGCTCTCTAACTGATATATTGCGTATCGAACAGCGTTCGGTAAGTACGACACCTATCAGTCGCGCAAGCCATTTACTACTGTAGTCTTCGAGTTTTTTACCCTGTATTATCACGTCACCGGATATGGCAGGAAGAAAAGCAGAAAGAGTTTTTAAGAGTGTAGACTTACCGGAACCATTAGCTCCGAGAAGACATGTAAGTTCACCACTGAAAATCTTAGCATTAATATTTTCAGCAACCACATAAACCTTATGTTTACTATGGTAACCGGTAGTAAGATTTTTAAGTTCAACAACAGCGTCGTTTCTCATTACTTCTTTATTTTTCATTCCTGAATATCGTCTTTATGTTTCCTAAACAATACCGATACAACAACCGGTGCGCCTATCAGTGCCGTTACCGAATTGACCGGAAGTGCGCCTTCAAATCCGGGCATTCTGGCAATAATGCTGCACAGCAGTGCCAGAGCCGAACCAGCCAGCAGTGAAGCAGGCATGAGCTTTCTATGGTCGGATGTCTTGAGCATTGCGCGACACAGATGAGGAACGGCAAGACCAAGGAATACGATAGGTCCGCAGTATGCCGTTACTATAGCCGTGAGTATTCCCGCACTGCCTATAACGGTAAGTCTGGCTGCCTTGATGTTCAGTCCCAGGTTACGTGCATACGATTCGCCAAGCATAAGTAAATTGAGCGTCTTAGTCTGCAAGAATGACAACGGCAGCAGTATGCACATTATTATTGCAAACACATTGAGGTTATCGCCTGACACTCTCGAAAAACTTCCAAGTCCCCATATTACATAGGCCTTTATATCTTCCTCGACACTGAAATACTTTAATACTCCGATGACAGCAGATGCGACATAGCCAATCATCACACCTATTATAAGCAGCGTAACGTTTCCCTTTATCTTCTGCGAAGCAAACAGGATGAGAGCCATGACCGACATTGATCCGACAATTGCCGCAATTGTCATTGCAACTTCTCCGAACACGCCGAGATGACTAAGTGCCACACCACCAAGACTTCCGGAAAGAAGTATCACAAACGCGACTCCAAGACTGGCTCCGGAACTGATGCCGAGCACAGATGGTCCGGCAAGAGGATTGTTAAACACCGTCTGCATTTGCAGACCACTTATGGCAAGTCCCGACCCTGCAAGTATTGCAGTTACAGCTTGCGGGAATCGTGATTTCCATATAATATTGCTCCATATCTCTGACTTCGAATCACCGAAAAGTATTTCTGCAACAGAGTCAAAAGGTATCCATACCGAACCTAAAAGGAGATTCAGACTGAAAAACAGCAGGTTGGCAACCAGCAATAAAATAATGTATCGTACAAAATGCTTGTTCATGTACGTTTCGTTCTATTTAAGAAGTTCGTAATATTTTGATTTATGCTCAGGCAATAACGACGGGTGGAATATTGCTATAAGATCAGCCAGAACAACCTCAGGTTCTACAGGCATCGTCTCATAAAAAGGTTTCTCCCTCATATTACAATAGATTACACCTTTATTCTTAAATGCATCAAAATCAGCATATTTGGCATCTGACTGTTTAAGAATGTCATAAGAATATTTTCCGTTATGACTGTTTACTATACGCCAGTACTGCGCATGTACAGCCTGACTGTATACCGTCTCGTAGTCAAGATTCATTCCTCCTGAGTTCTGATCGTCCTTAAGGAAATAGTCAGCACCGGCATCCTTAAACAGTCTGGCAAGAAAACTCTTACCTCCTACCGCATACCAGTTTCCGCCACGCATTTCTCCACTGAGCACCATAGGACGTTTTTCCTGTCCTGCTGCCAGTTCCTTAAGTTCGTTGTATTCTTTTGCGATTCTGTCAAACTTAACGATTGCCTCAGACTCATTACCTGTAAGCATACCGATAAATTTTATCCATTCAGCCTGTCCAAGAGGTGTCATCTCCTTATATCCCAGGTGCGGAACCAAAGGAATGTCTACATCCTTAAGAACTGCATAGCCGCCTCTTTTAAACGGTGATATAAGTATGATGTCCGGATTAGCAGCCATTATGGTTTCGTTATCAAAGTTTCCTTCAATACCTATGCGCATCATTCTTCCGTCTTTAATACGCTGTCTCACATCTTTATTGAAAAGATACTTACTGCTCGTTATTCCGGTTACCTTATCAATAGCTCCGAGTTTGATAAAATTTGAAAGTTGCAGAGATGTCATGCAGATTACCTTGTCTATAGGTACTCTTACCACAGTGTAAGAAGGATCTATGTCCTTAACTTCTGCATCTTTCCCGACAAGAGCAAACTTGAAAGCATCAGCCCATGAACTCTGCGGATCACGAATCTCAACAAGTCTTACCCCATCACGATCACTTACAATCTTGAATCCTTCGGCGTATTCGGGATTAATCTTTTTCTTTATAACACTGTCAGAGAGAGTCGTCATATCTTCTGATTCCACCTTACAGCTGTCCTGACCTGCATCATCAGTATTCTTTCCTGAGTTTCCACATGCAGAATTCAGCATAAACATTGCTGATACAAACAGCGCCGTTGTTATTCTTCTGAGTTTCATATATCTATATTTATTTTTATAAAGTCAGACATTCCGTCCGGAACATCATCTTATCACACTTTGTCTTACATTTCCGTCTTCATCAATAAGCATAAGAGTAAGTTCACCGATGTTATACACCTTCTTACAGTTTATGCTGCACATTTCGGTAATCATTCTGAAGAACTTTCTTCCGTCTTCTTCATTAAGATCGCTCCATAGTTCTCTTGCAAGATTCATTCTGTCAATAACATCACATACTTTTGAAGAACATCCTGCTTCAACAGCTACCTTTTTAAGAAACTCCTTATCCATAATGACGTTCTTACTGTGCGTGTCCAGATGACCGGCAGCCAGTTTAACAGCCTTACCTATCATAATACCAAGAGTTACTTTCTTTATATTTAGTTCCTTTGCATTTTCAAGACTTCCGCCAATGAAATTGCCATAATGAATGAAAGCCTGAGATATTAAGTCTGGATATTGTTTTTTAAGATAGCTTTCGCTCTTTGCCCCTGAATTAATCACAAGACGATCGGCACCAAGAGCTACGGCAACCTCCATCTCGCGTTTAACAGCAGCTATAAAAGCATCTGCGGAGAATGGTTTTACAATACCCGACGTTCCTATTATGGATATACCTCCTTTAATTCCGAGTTTAGGATTAAATGTTCTTTTTGCAAGTTCCTCTCCATCGGGAACACTGATGGTAACGTCAAGTCCGCCATCATATATATGCGTAAGGTTCTTACATATCATTTCTCTTGGAGTCTTGTTTATAGCCGGACCACCAACAGGAATACCTATACCTGGAAGAGTAACTGTACCGACGCCCTTTCCTCCAAAGAACATGATATTTTCCGTACGACCGTCATCACTGGCAAAAGCCACCTTAACCTTTATTTCATGATGATTGATTACATCAGGGTCATCACCGGAATCCTTAATGGTTGATGCCACGGCATATCCGTCACAAACCTCTACGACATTACTTTCCATCCTCATCTGCTCTCCGTCCGGAAGAGTAAATGTTACCACTCTGCTGCCACAGCCAGTATTACAAAGAAGTGCTTCTAATGCAGCTTTAGCAGCCACCGTAGCACATGAGCCTGTTGTAAATCCTGTCTTAAGCATATAGAATCCAGGAACTAATTGTTCTACAACCCTGCGCAGACCATGTCGTCCGGTAACGGTAATGAAATCGTCAGACAACAGAGGATGTCTTACGACATACAGCGGGACTCCTGCTTTAACGGCAGACTGTTCTTTTTCTTCAAAGCCACCAGATTTACCGCTTTCTTTAGTAATTATGGCATCTGGTCTGTACTGCGATATAAGTTCGAGAGTACTTTGTTCCTTATCATAAAACAGAAGTTTGTCTTTGGGGAATCCTGATTTTTCTGCAATATCAAACGATTCCTTTCTGTCTAATATTCTGAAATGGCAATCCACACGCTCTCCATCAGATGCAGGAGTATCCCAGAAATCTTTCAATGCTGATATTGTCTTGACACCTGTTAGAGCAAGAAGACGTTTCACTCCTGCCTTCTTCATCTTGTCAACAGCATCACGATAATCATCGCAAACTATATCATTCGGATTAAGTTCGGGAAATACACGTTCGTACCTGACAGCCGGAATACCACACAGCTGTGCAGCTCCGACAACAGTTTCGTGCAATTCTTTGGCAAAGGGATGCGCAGCATCTATTATAAGACGTATGTCATGTTCCTTGCAAAAGGTCTGCATATCCTCAAGGTTCATTCCACCAGTATGACGTATTCCGTTATGACTGGTAACAGACTGTATGCTGCCTTTTGTAGAATAGAAAAACGGTATGCCTGCCTCGTCAAGAACTTCAACGCATATACGTCCCTCTGTCGTACCTCCGAATACAAGTATCATTTTCTGAACAGATGTTTAAATTCGTGAGCATAGAGACGTGACAGACCTTTACGGTTGTCAATAGCTTCACCTACAACCAAAAGAGTAGTCAGTGTAAGATGATGTTCCTTTACAATGGCAGCCAGATTCTGTAATTCGCCACGATAAATACGTTCTTCCTTCCATGTCAGTTTATAGCATACTGCAACAGGTGTCTCTGGCGGATAAGCCTGCATAAGTTCTTTCTGTACATCCTCTGCAATTCCGGCACTGAGATATATACACATGGTGCTCTGCGACTGTGCCAGCTTGTGCAGCTGTTCTTTTTCAGGCATCGGCGTGCGTCCTTCTCCACGTGTCAGAATGATAGTCTGTACCTTCTCAGGAATGGTAAACTGAGACTCAAGCGCCGCAGCCGCAGCCTGGAATGCAGATATTCCCGGAGTGATGTGATAGCTCATACCATATTTGTCAAAGTATGCCATCTGTTCCTGTATTGCTCCATAGATACATGGATCGCCGGTATGGAGTCGTACAACGAGGAGTCCTCTGTCGTAAAATGACTTCATTAGTTCAAACTGCTGTTCCAGATCAAGTGATGCCGAACTTCTGACAGTTGCTCCTTTCTTTGCATAATACGTCAGTTCGATAGGAACAAGACTGCCTGCATAAAGAATCAGGTCGGCCTGCTGTAGGAAATGTTTTCCTCTTACCGATACAAGTTCGGGATCGCCTGGACCTGCACCTACAATCTCTATATGTCCGCGTCTTAACGCTGTCTTATCTATTGATGCAGCAAACGTAAAGTTACCGCCATCGGTAATCACGCCTTTCTGTTTTTCTATTACTAATGCATCTCCACCGGCAGCTTTTATGGCACAGCTTTCGGCAACGCCATATACACCTGTAACCTCGAACACCTTGTCTGAAGGATTAGGAATCTCTATGTCTTTAAGGTCTTCTGGGGTATAAATCTCTGCCGGAACGCCTCCGAAATACTTCTGTAATTCAGCTATAAGAACTTCATCCTTCTTTAGTTCGATTGTACAGATTGATTTCACAGACAACGGAGATACTCCGTTCGTTTTCAATCCTTCACATATATAGTCAGGGATTCCTTGTACAGGACAGAGTTTTCTACAACCAACTCCAAGATTAACTACAGCCGGTCTGTACCATAATGCAGGTAAATCTGTCTGATGCACGAATGGAGTAACGGCAATGATGAGCGAGAACTTTGAACAATCTATGTCCTCAAACTTATAGAATACACTTACATGGTCCGGAAGTGTACGCTCTAACGCCATCGTACCATTATCCTTTGTTTCAAGGAGCAGTGCCATTGGTTTCTTATTTACAAATGAAATAATTACATCATTCATCTTAGCAGATGTACATTCTTCCTTCCATCCGTATTTCTTACCAAGAACATCAAGAGCCCAAAGACCTTCGTTATCACTCTGTGTGGTAACGGCTGCTATACCGCCTGTTATGCGTGCAATTTTTTCGGCAAGAGCATTGGCACCTCCGATATGGCCCGAAATAACCGGTACTACAAAATTACCGCAGCTATCGAGACAAACTACTGCGGGGTCGGTATGCTTATCCTTTATGTATGGTGCTATTGTTCTTACGCATATACCCATGGCACCAATGAATATTATCTGTCTGTAATTATCGAACACATCAGTCATTGTCTGTCCGTCATGTCTTGCAAATACAGTACAGTCCTTCAGTTCTGTAGTAAGCAGACGTGCTGTCTCCATTCCTTTAGGAGACACTGTCAGTATAGCTGTTCTGATATCACTCATTTTATTGCTTTTAATATTGTTATGGGGTTATGACTGTCAACGGTGATGTGTGTGGTCTGTACAATCTTAAGACCTGTCTTTGCAGTACCTTCTTCGAATAACATTCTACTTTTGTCCGTGACAGAATTTAGAACTATCACTCCTCCTTCTTTTAACACAGCATATATACACTCCATCATTTCAACAAGCTGTCCGTTATGTCCGCCTATGAAGACGGCGTCGGGAGCAGGATAATCGTTAAGATTCTCATGCATGAAATCGCCTATATGATAGTCAATGCCAGGCGCTCCGAACTTACGACTATTGATTTCCATGAGTTCACGCCCCTCTTCTCTTATCTCAAATGACGTTATGTCAAGATGCGGGAAATGCAGACGTGCCTCCACAGATACAGAACCCGTACAGAAACCTACATCCCAGAATGAACTTCGGTTTTCAAGTCCGAGCATACTGAGTGTAAGCAGTCTTATCGGCATTTTTGTTATCATGGATGCCCTGCCGTCGAGTAACGCAAACTCACTTTCAGGTATTCCCCAATGACGCATCCTTGATTCAGTTCTTTCAAGAAACACAGCATTAGGAAACTTTATGTCTGTCAGTTCAGCAGCTTCACGAACACTCATTTCTCTGAGACGTTCTTCTTTCTCATTTCCTATAAGCTCGCCGATATACATCTTGTAATTATCGTATCCGTATTCCATCATACGAGAGGCTATCACCGCAGGCGTTTTATGTCTGTCAGTAAGAAGACCTATCATCCTCTCCCCTCTTATCAATGCCGTATCGAAAAGTTTCCATTCCCTTCCGGTAAGCGAAACAATCTTAGCATCGGCATAAGGCAGAAGAAACCTATGGGCAAGCATCTGTAAGGAATTGAAATAAGGATAAACGGTGACTTCTGCTTCGGGAAGTCTCTTTCTTATGGTGTTGGCAAAACCATAAAACAACGGATCTCCTGATGCAAACACCGTAATATTTTCATGTCCTCTGTATGCCTCAAAAACATTATCGAGAGGCACAGTAATATCTATCCATTCTGAATCTTTAGGAAGGAATCCAGACATTATCTCATAATGTCTTTTTCCTCCAGAGAAGACTTTTCCAGAAGATATTATCTGTAACAGTTTCGGTGAGAAATATTGTTCACGACTGTCACTTATTCCTATAATTGTGAATTTCTGTTTCATTACACATCCCTCCCAGGACGCATCATTTCTGCATCATCATAACACAGTATTGAGTTGGTGAGTGTTGCAGCAAGGTTACTGCCACCCTTACGTCCTTCTACTATAAGTTTGGGAATATCTGTAAATGTCTTGACCATGTGCTTTGATTCGCATACATGTAC
Organism: Prevotella sp.; assembly: GCA_020026195.1. Classification (GTDB taxonomy): domain Bacteria; phylum Bacteroidota; class Bacteroidia; order Bacteroidales; family Bacteroidaceae; genus Prevotella. The sequence goes on along the minus strand of JAHHQW010000042.1, from coordinate 12,456 downwards.
GAATCCCACAGGAGCTGCAATAATACCAACAGGATGAACCACGCCTTTTCTTATAAGACTGCAAAGTTCCATAAGTGCAGTCGGTGCATTTCCGAATACATAGAGTGCATCGGGATGTTCATTTGCAGCAAGACGCATGGCTGCCTGAGCACGGGTAATATGTTTTTCTACTGATGAAGCTATTACCCTCTCATCATTTATATAACATACCACTTCTATGCCAAGACGACTTAACGCGCCCTTACGAATACCAGCCTTTGCCATAGTAACATCGGTTACGATAGTTTTTATTTTACCATCACGACACATCTTATACAGTTTTTCAACCGCTCCTTCGTCAGTATATAAAAGATTTTCCATGTCGAAATCAGCAGTAGTATGTATTGCATGCAGCAATGCCCATCTGTAGTCGTTAGGTATATCAGAATTCTTCAGTTCCTTCATGATTGTCTTGAAACTGTTAATCATTATCTGCTGTCCTGCTCCGGCATTTTCAGTATCATCCTCACGATAATATCCTCGCGGTGTTATCATCTTGTCACCAAAACGATAGGTCTGTGAATTACCAATGATTACAACCGTAAACATATCAATATCGTTAGAATCCATATCTGCCAGTGTTGTGACCGTAACTTTCTGTTCTTCTCGAGATGCCTGTCTCACATATCCGACAGGTGTCTCGGGAGAGCGACTCTTAAGGAATATCTCCTTGAGACGGTTAAGTTCCCAGTATCTTTCACGACTAACAGGATTGTACACGGCTGTTATGAAATCTGCTTCAGCAGCTGCAAATATTCTCTTTTCAATCTTTGACCATGGAGTCATAAGGTCTGACATAGATATTACACAGAAATCATGTCCTATTGGTGCTCCCAAAAGTGAAGCAGCCATCTGGAATGCGCTTATTCCAGGTAATGCTTCAATTTCAACGGCACTGTTTCTTTCCTTTTTCATTTCATAAATGAGAGGTGTCATCCCATATATACCAGCATCACCCGAACTGATGACACATACAGAATTCCCTTCTTCTGCATATTGGAATGCTGTCTCGGCACGTTCGCGCTCACGTTTCATACCCGTGTCTATACATTTGACATGAGAATCTATTATAGGTGTGATGAATTGAAAATAATACTTATAACCTATAATAACGTCACTTCTTTTTAAAGCTGCGGTGACCGCCGGTGTTATCTGTTCACAAGCTCCCGGTCCGATGCCTACTACAATTATTTTTCCCTCGTTCATTTATGTATTATTCTTATAAGTTATTTAAACAACCAAAGCCTCTATGACGATTTTTACCGTCAGAGAAGCTTTATGGTTGCATTATTTTATGTGATTATACAGATTGTATAACCTTTATTCTATATTATTCCTCGAAAACAGGACCTTCATTCAAAGCATTTTCCATGTGGCTAATCCAGACGTTTACAATTTCGCTGTAATCACCAAGACCTTTGATGTGGCAGTTTGACAGAGGACAAACGAAACCAGCCTTGTTAAGCTCATATCTCCAGCTTTCTTCCTCAGGTTCTGTCTCGCTTACACCACCCTTCATATCGTTGTTAGCATGATCGCCGGCAATTGACATAAGAGGATGACAAATAACTTCTGTACCTTCCTTAACACCGTTTTTCTTCATTCTCTGAATCATATCAAGAACATAATTTCCTTCCATGTCGACTGTTGCAACATAGTAGTTAGGATTTATCTTCTGCATTTCTTCCTCAAGCATTGTATAACGTGAGTTACCGTTACCATAGTTCATACCTTCAGGATTACCATGACCCATGAATACTACAGCCTTGCCTTCAGCAACATAGCTTGCATATCTCTTATTAAGTTCCATAGCAACCTTCTTAACGTCACTCTCATGATAGAGAAGCGGACCGCCAAGGTATACTGTTACATTTCCAAATTCAGGGTTAGCACCGTTGTTGTGGAAATCCTTAACAACATTCTGTACTCTCAAGAATTCCTCACCAGGGATTACATGGAGAGACTGAACGCATACTGTCTTGTAACCAGCAAGTCCGATTGCATTAAGATAGAAAGAAGGTGCATAGTAGTTAAGACCTTTAGCTGCACATCTTGTCATACATATTTCAGATGTAAATGAGAAGTACACATCCATGTTGCTGAATTTCTCGGCAAACTGCTTCTTCATTGCCATGAATGTCTCCTGAGGAGCATCCCATGTACTACCAAATGATACAAGCAGAAGTGCAGTATCATGTTTCTTGTTCTGCTGTATTTCCTTTTTTACAGCCTCCATCTTCTCTTTGTAATTGTTTACATCACGCGGTAAATCGTCGTCATCGTCACAAGCAACGAATCCAAACATCATTGTCAATAATAATGTCAATGATAATAAAATAGACTTTTTCATAATTTAAAAATTTAAAAAGTTAGTGTTGTTTTTATTTGTTTTTGTCTTTTTTCCCAAATGACACATTCATTGATATATAGTATGTACGTCCCGGAGTTGTTGTACCATAATGCAGACCATGATAAGTAGTTTCGTAATGATCGAAAATATTATCAATTCCGGCATTGATGTTAAATTTCCAGTTCTTTCCAACATTTATAAGATGAGATGTGTTTATCTTCCATATATTATATGGTCTGCCATTACCATCTTCCTGATAAACTCTTTCGCTCTGTAATCTTCCATAGAGTCCTACGGCAAGTTTATATTCCGACCATCTATGATTCCATACAGCACTTACAGTTCCGCGATGAGTTGCAGTACCATCAATATCAATGTGTCTCATAACCTCATCCTTGTCATCATACAGGTATGCATCAGTGTACAGATAACTGTAGCCACCGGTAAACGACAGGCATTTCAAAGGAGAATACTTAATACTTAAATCTACGCCAGCAGTTTTCGCATTATCCATATTCTTATACATCCTTACTATTGCAGGATCGTAAATAACAAGCAAGTCCGAAGGAGCCTCGTTACGAGGTATTGTTACTAAGGTTATCATATTATCCAGTTTGTTATAATAACCTGTCGCACTAATCATAAGATTATCATTTGAATATTCGATACCGGCAGTAAAATAACGACTTGTCTGCGGCTTAAGGTCTTCATTACCAAGATTCAGAGTAATAAGTGACATCTGTCTTATGTACCTGTAATGCAGTTCTTTCAACGTAGGAGTCTTAAATCCTTCTGAATAACTTGCACGGAAACGGAAGTCACCCAACTTGTACATCATTGAAAGTTTAGGAGAGAATCGTGATCCGAAACTGTTATTATAAGTCATTCTGAAACCAGCTGTAACATTAAAATTCTTAATCGGATCCCATTCATCCTGGATAAAAGCTGCGATAGTATTGTCATGCACTTCACCTTCATCAAGACGATTAGGCGACTTAAGACGATCGTATTTCTCTTCAACACCTGCACTTAGCGTATTGTTGTAATCAAGATACAGAACGCTCTTTGCCTGAGCCATAAATCTTTCCTGTTTACTCTGCAAAGACTTATCACCGGGGAAATAAGGGAATGTTATACTATGTCCTTCATCATCCCTGATAGTTTCCCATGTCTCGTGCGTATAATCGTAATTGTAAGCATGACTGTTATACATCACGTCCCATGTCAGATAATTCTTTTCCTGATATTTAAACTTACCACCTACGGCAGCATTAATGTCTCGATAAAGGAAGTTATAAGTCTTATAATCGGGAATGCCACATGGTCTGTATATCTTCTTGGTATAATAACCACCTTCTGCATAAACAGAAGTCTTATTATTAATATTCCAGTCTATATGTTCATCAAGTGCCCAGTCTGTAAATTCATTAACAGTCTTGTTAATCGAATTAGTAACAGGTTTTTCGTAACGGTTGGGATTCTCATAAGTAGTGTTCTGCCATCCGTCAGTGTGCTTAAGCTGAAAAGCTGTTGTGAAAGACAATTTTCCTACGTTAAACTGTATACGGTTAGACTGACGTGCATCAAAATAAGAGCCAATGCGTGTAGTATTTTCCACAAGGATTTTCTTTTTATCCTTCTTCATTATTACATTAATGACACCGGCAATGGCATCACTTCCGTAAAGAGCTGAAGCAGCACCCTTTATTATTTCGATACGTTCAATCTTGTCAGGATCAATCTGACCGAGATTATTCTGTCCGCCGAGGTCACCATGTATTCTTTTACCATCTATAAGCACAAGGATATAACTGTTGCTAAGTCCACCAAGCTGCATGTTAGAGCCCATATCACTTGAACTGAAATCAAAAGACGGTGATAACATTGAAAGAATGTCTTCCAACGAACTACCATTAAGCTGCTTTATCTGTCTGCTGCTTAAAACTTCTGTCTGTACAGGTGAATCCTTTAACTTATGTACAGTACCTGTACCTACAACAACCACCTCGTCGAGCACTCTGCTCAATGAGTCAGCTACCTGGGCAGACACCGTAAGCGGTGCTGCAACCATTAGCGAGGTGGTCATTATTTTAATAAAACGTTTCACTATAAAGTTTATTTATTAGTGAATAAATCTTACACTGAAACTTACATAGAATGTACGTCCCGGTGTTAATGTTGCAAAGTTATTGTTCCAGAGTCTATCGTCTCTGTAGTCAAACAAATTCTCTACACCGATACCAGGTTCAAGAATAAAATCCTTTAATGTGAACTTATGTCTTGTATTGATGTCCCAAAGAGAGAATGAAGGAGCCTCTTCATAACGTTCTGAATAACGTCCGCTCTGTGCTCTACCATTTACATTAACGTTGAGTTCGTAGAAATCCCATACATGTTTCCATGCACCATTAATTGTTCCTACATGCTGTATACTCTTGTCAATTGGCTTCTTACTTGTTTCGTTATAAGCATCATTAAATGAATATCCGAGTCCGAGACTGAAACCAGCTCCGAGGTAAGCATTAGCAAATACGTTTACGCCACCTACGTGTGCACGCTCGATGTTATCGCGTTCCTGAACTGATGCATAATCTCCGAAACCTTTTGCCTCTGCCTCTTCGGGTGAAAGTATACGGTAGTTTATCATATCATACAGATCGTTGTAATAACCAGTTACTCTGAAACTGTATCTTCCGGTATTATATTCCAAGTTCAATGTATAATAGTTGCTCTTTTCAGGTTTAAGATCCGTATTAGGTATTGTTATCTTATTTCCTGAACTCTCAGACATTGTATACATCTGTGCCAGATCGGGTGTACGGAAACCTCTTGCATAAGAAGCTCTGACATTAAATCCGTTCCATTTGTACATAAGCGATACACTTGGCGTAGCATAGTTCTTAAAGTTCTTGTGATAAAGATAACGCAGACCACCTACGGCAGACAAGCCGTCAACAATATTCCACTCATCCTGAACATATAAAGACATAGTGTACATATTTTCATCTATAGCACTGTTTCTTGTTGTCTTCTCGCTTTCAAGATTTTCATATACATATTCAAGACCGGCCGAGAGTTTGTTCCTGTTACCAAGTTTGAAAATACCTTTTATATTTGCATCATAATAATGCAGTTTTTTATCAAGTGTATGAGAACCTTTCTCGTGCTTGTCATTACCCAGATATTCCTTTTCATACTTTGCATTATCCGAGAAGAAATCAGCCATAAGGTATGCCTTTTTATTAATGATATATTTCATACCGGCTCCATATCTGTAGTCCTTATGAAGGATATCGTATGTATATGCAGGTTTGAACTTATCCGGATGTCTCTTGTCCTGACTCATAGAATTTGCAGGTCTGTCAGAAGAATTATCATAATAACCTCCATTTACATAGACAGACAAATTAGGATTGATGTCATACACAAACTTCTGATCGATATTATGACTGTGATATCCAACTGAATTCATCTTACCAGTAATCAGACTGTCAGTATCATATCTGTTAAGCTGCCAGCTTCCAGAATGCTCATATCTGTAATTTGTATATGATGAGAACTTGCCCTGACTTACAGTCGCACTGGCACCTTCTGTTATTCTACCATGAGACATAACTCGTGTTGTACTTGCAATATCTATCTTGTTCTTCTGTTCGTCTGTGATTACATTAATTACACCTCCGATGGCATCACTACCATAAAGTGCAGATGCAGCACCGCTCTGAACCTCTATACGCTTGATGTTATCAATGTTTATTCTCTTGTAAGTATCATCACCAGCTACTTTCTGTCCGTTAATAAGAATAAGGACATAATCCTGATTTACACCGTTATACAACATTGTTGTTCCCATACCGTTTGTAGAAAAAGAGAACGAAGGATTAAGTTTTGAAAGAACCTCTTCCAGATTTGTAGCATTGGTGTTCTTAATATCTTTTTCTGTGATGACATTGATAGGAATCGGAGAATTTGACATTCTGTGGTGTGTACCAGTACCTGTTACTACGACTTGTGAGAAATTAACATAATTTTCTTCAAGTTTGAAAACAGACGACTTTTCTGATGTTGAGAACTTCGTCTGGAGAGGCAAATAATTAATATGACTAAATCTTATGTTATATTTACCTTCTTTTAAATTTTTAATTTCGAATTCACCCTCTGTATCAGTAGTAAAGCCACTAAGGTTGCCGCCAATACGAATAACAACGCCTTCAATAGGTTTTCCTGTTTCTTTACTAATTACTTTACCCTTGAAAGAAACCTGGGCATTACCTGTTGCGATACAAAAAAGCGCAACAAGAACTGTTAAAAGTCCACGTACCATTTTAAACCAATTTTAATGAATAAATTTTTTACCACTGCGTCTTGTCCCGAGACAACAGTTTAATTTACGACGTGGCAGGTTTCCTGACTTTACAAGAAAAGGTATCTTCCCATTCGAACTTATTAACACCGAACAGTGATTTATAGTTCCTTTTCAAAAAATGTATTTACAGTAACGGGCATTGCTCTGGATTTGCACCAGATTCCCTTTTATATGATGTATGAAATACAACATATCACCAAATCGTAATGCAAAAATAAAAAAACAATTGTACCTAACAAAAGTTTTGCTTATTATTCGATGTTGTATTGTCAATTTTTCCTAATTTTGCATAAATTTTCTACAGATATGATTATAATTGTATCTTAAGTTCTTTTTTAACACAATTAATACAGAACAAAAAATGAATACACATTTTCTCATAGGCGCAGCAAATTCAGGAGCAGGAAAAACCACCTTAACAATAGGTCTGCTGAGAATATTGAAGGATAAAGGACTTAAAGTACAGCCTTTTAAATGTGGTCCTGATTATATAGATACGAAATATCATGCTGTAGCGTCAGGCAATGAAGCAGTGAATCTTGATGTATGGTTTTCATCAGAAAAACACATGCATGACGTATATGACTATTATTCATCACAATCAGACTGCTGTGTTACAGAGGGAGTTATGGGACTCTTCGACGGTTATGACAAGATGAAAGGAAGCAGTGCATCAATATCAGCCGCCCTGCATATTCCAGTAATATTGGTTATTAATGCCGATTCATCTGCATATTCGGTTGCTCCTATGATTTATGGATTCATGAAATTCAGAAGTGATGTAAAAATCGCTGGTGTTATATTTAATATGGTCTCTTCCGAATCTCATTTTTCATTTCTTAAAGATGCCTGTAACGACATCGGTGTTGAATGTTTCGGTTATATACCTAAGTCAGGTACCATTTCTATACCATCACGACACTTAGGTCTTACAATTGGTAAAAAAGATGAAATGGAATCTTATGTTCACCAAACTGCAGAACTTGTAAAACAGCATGTTGATATTGACAGAATTATAAACAAGTGTACTGTTGCAAATCGTCACGAAGATTTATCATTTAAAACAGAGCGTCAGTCATCACTGAAAATTGCCATTGCCCATGACGAGGCATTCAACTTTACGTATCGAGAAAACATTGAGAATTTAAGACGTATTGCCGATGTTTGTTACTTCAGTCCCTTACACGACAATAATCTGCCTGAAGCTGACGTTTTATATTTACCAGGAGGTTATCCTGAGCTTTATGCCCAGCAACTGCAAAATAATGTCGCCATAAAAAAGCAGATAAAAGATTTTGCAGAACACGATGGAAAGATATTTGCCGAATGCGGCGGTATGATTTATCTTGGAAAGACTTTAAAATTCAACGATAAAATATATGAGATGTCAGGAGTCCTGCCCATTGACTCTACGATGGACAACGCAAAACTAACCCTTGGTTATCGTTCGATGATATATAAAGGTCAAGAATACAGAGGACATGAATTTCATTACTCACATACAGTTAATCCCGACGTTATACCTTCGGTAGCTACTCAGTACAGTGCGAGAGGGAAAGCAACATCCGTTCCTCTATATCGTGAAGGACAGGTAATTGCAGGATATACACACTGGTACTGGGGTGATAAGAATTTTATGGATTTTTGGAAATAAGGAATTATGAAAAAGATATATACCAAGACAGGAGATTCTGGAACGACAGGAATATACGGAGGAATTCGTGTACCCAAAGATGATATTCGTATAGAAACTAACGGATGCATTGATGAACTTAATTGCGAAATAGGAATTATAAGAACTACAATGGATGCCGACAACGAACATCAGAAAATCCTATATGAAATTCAGAACGAACTGATGGTAATGATGAGCATCATAGCAACACCTTCAAGTATGCGTGATAAGAATAAAAACATATTTGATGAAAGCATCATTGACAAGTCAGAATCCTATATGGACAATCTGATGTCAGAAATGACCGACAACGGATGGTTCATCTTACCCGGAGGCACTCCCGTAGCAGCTCATCTCCAGATGGCACGGACCATAGCACGTCGCGCAGAACGCCGCATGTGTACATTAGACCGAGAGGATCCTCTGCCCCCTATGATAATGGTATTTATGAATCGTCTGTCCGATTTGTTTTTCGTCATGGCACGTCACGAACTATATAAGAGTAACATGCCTGAAGAAAGATGGAAAGAATTCTGTTATAAAAGTAAAAGATGAAAAAGTTACATCCTATAATGTTTGCCGGTACCGGAAGTGATGTTGGCAAAAGTATAATAGCAACTGCACTGTGCAGAATATTTGTACAGGACGGCTACCACCCTGCCCCTTTCAAGGCTCAGAACATGGCACTTAATTCATACGCCACGCCCGACGGATTGGAAATAGGACGTGCACAGGCTGTACAGGCCGAAGCTGCGGGTATTCAGTGCTCTACGGATATGAATCCGTTGTTGCTCAAGCCAAGTTCTGACATGACTTCACAGGTAATTCTGAATGGTAAGGTTATTGGCAACCAGAGTGCTTCACAATACTTTAGGAAAAGAGGAATTGCCGAATTACAGAGTGCCGTACACGAAGCATTTAACCGTCTGTCTGAGAAATACAATCCAATCGTTATGGAAGGTGCAGGTAGTATTTCGGAACTAAATCTGAAAGATACCGACCTCGTAAATCTTCCAATGGCAAGATATGCAGATGCAGACGTAATTCTCGTTTCAGACATTGACAGGGGCGGTGTCTTTGCAAGCGTATACGGTTCTATTGCATTACAGGACGAAGAGGACAGGAAACGCATCAAGGGAATAATAATAAATAAATTCAGAGGCGACATAAAATTGTTTGAAGATGGCGTAAAGATACTGGAAGACCTTTGTAAGATTCCGGTTCTGGGTGTCATCCCATACTTTAAAGACATACATATTGAGGCTGAAGATTCCGTCATACTTGCAGAAAAGCAACTTTCATCAATGAAAGGTAAGGTTAATATTGCAGTCATATTATTAAGGCACATGGCTAACTTTACAGATTTCAACCTGCTTGAACAGGACGAAAGAGTGAACCTCTACTACTCTAATAATGTTGATGAAATAAAGAAAGCAGACATAATAATAATCCCAGGAAGCAAGAATACCATCGACGACATTTACGAATTAAGAAAAAACGGTGTTGCACAGGCTCTCCTGCGTGCTCGACGCGAAGGTGCCACAATACTCGGTATATGCGGCGGTTATCAGATGATGGGAAAGATGATTTACGATCCTGACGGTATAGAAGGTTCCATCGTCTCAATGCCGGGACTGGGACTCCTTCCAACTGAGACAACGATGTCTGGCGAAAAGATAACCAAACAGGCTCATTTCAAGTTTCTTGGTAACAATGCCGATAAATGTACAGGTTACGAGATACACATGGGAAGAACTGTTCCGTGTGAAGGGACAGCCCCCTCCCCTGTAGCTATCCTTGAGGACGGACGTAAAGATGGATTTATGGCTGATGACAGATGTTTAGGAACATATCTTCACGGAATTCTCGACAACATCAGATTTATCGACTGGCTGATAGGTCCTTACACAGACAAGCATTCTGCTTCTGAAACCGAGAATTATGCTGCATTTAAGGAAAAACAATACGACCTGTTAGCAGATCATGTTCGCAAGCACTTAAACATGCCGCTCCTATATAGTATAATGACAAAAGACAAAGAGAACAATGATTGACGGACACGGAGACGACTTATACAGATACAACGATATTGAAGCAAACTTCAGCTCCAACGTCTATAATCATGTCAATCATGATGAACTTTACAGACATATAAGCGAAAATTTATATAAAATACGTTCATATCCCGAACCAGAACCTTACAGTCTTGAAGAAATCATTGCACATAAAAACGGAATAGATTCTGATTCTGTATGTGTTACGAATGGTGCAACCGAAGCCATATACTTAATTGCAATGTGTTTCAGAGGCAGTCATTCATTAATTCTATCTCCTACATTCAGAGAATACGAAGACGCATGTCGCTTACACGGACACAACGTGCAGAACATATTTTCACTCGACAGCCTTCCTGATGAAAAATCTATAATATGGCTCTGCAATCCCAATAACCCCACAGGTCAGATACGTGATGCAGCATATCTTAAAGAGGTAATTTCAAAATACCCGCAGCATACATTCGTAATAGACCAGTCATACGAAATGTTTGCAGACCGACCGACCTTACAGGTAAAAGAAATGGCAGGACTAGAAAATGTCATTATACTGCACTCCATGACAAAATGTTTTGCAGTACCGGGAATCAGACTTGGTTATGCAACGGCTTGTAACACATTGATAAAACTTATACGCAGTCACAGAATGCCTTGGTCGGTTAATGCACTTGCCATAGAAGCAGGCAGATTTCTTCTTGCACACACAGAGCAGTATAAGCCTGACGTACAGTCGCTTATAAAAGAAAGAGAAAGAGTTGAAACACGATTAGCGAAGACCAATGCTGTTGATATTTATCCTTCCAATACTCACTATATGCTTTTAAGACTTAAGTATGGTACGTCAGCAGAACTTAAAGATTATCTTGCTGTAAATCACCATATCCTTATACGAGAAGCATCAAACTTTGCAGGTCTCGACAACCGATATTTCAGGATTGCAATACAGACTTATGAAGAAAACAACAAATTAATTAAAGGATTTAAAGAATGGACATTACATCAGTTGCAATAGCTTTAATCGCAGGAGCAATATTAGACAGATTGTTTGGTGACCCCTCGTGGCTGCCACATCCGGTTGTAGGTTTTGGTAAAATGATTTCATTTTTCGAGCACAGACTAAATAAAGATAGCAACAAAGTGCAAAAGGGAGCTTTCACCTCTATATTCCTTACACTGATGACTTTCATCATAAGTTCATTCTTAGTCATAGGTTCATTTTACATCAGTTACTGGTTAGGCACTGCCGTGATGTCCGTTGCCGTTTTCTTCTGCCTTGCAGGTAAGACACTCGAAGACGAAGTTGCCAATGTGTTTCGTGCAGCAGACCGTTCTCTTGAGGACGGACGTAAACAGGTTTCAAGAATTGTGGGCAGAGACACTTCAGAACTTACAGACAATGAAGTACGTACGGCATCACTAGAGACACTTGCCGAAAATCTAAGCGACGGAGTAATAGCACCATTATTCTGGTATCTTATCATAGGCGTACCAGGCATGCTTACTTATAAAATGATAAATACGCTCGATTCAATGATAGGATACAAAAACGAGAGATACCTGGACTTTGGAAGGATTGCTGCAAAGACTGATGACTTAGCAAACTATATACCTGCAAGAATTACAGCACTCATAATGATTATTGTTTCAGGCAGACCGTCACTTATTAAATTCGTAAAGAAATATGGTCCGATGCATGCAAGTCCTAACTCCGGATATCCCGAATCGGCACTCGCAGGAATACTTAACTGTCGTTTCGGTGGTCCGCACAAATATTTTGGAGAAACGGTCTATAAACCATTCATCGGCAGCAATGAAAGGGATTACAACAGTAATGACATTAAGAAGTCATTATCTATAAGTCGCAGAACCGAACTTCTTATGATTCTGATTATACTTGCATTTTATGCTTCGTTAATCATACAATACTTCGGTAAATTTTTACCGATAAATTAAAATAAAACATAGAATCGGC
>JAHHQW010000041.1 GCA_020026195.1 Prevotella sp. | reverse complement strand
ATGCACAACTTTTTACACATAAATATTTATCAAATTAATTCCGCCAACGGGTTATCTTTGTTATATTGTTCTGCATCATGCGTAATAATATCCTTTATATATTTTATTGCGAAAACCTATTACAATATTGCCATAATAAAGCTAATTTGCCATATTAAAACATCATAATACCCTGTCACTTAAGTTAAAAAGTACAAAATTCTTACTAAACTGCTAATAATGAAGAATTTTAGAACAATGATGTACGAAATAAAATGTCTAATTTTGTAATTGAATAATAATTATTGATGATTGTTTGCGAACAATCAGTTTATAAATGAATTAAAAAGAGTATATAATATGAAGGTATTTAATTCTATCTTACCCGTTCTATGTCTATTATTTTTTGCCACTTCTTGCGGAAACAAGACACAGAACGAAAATCGTATAGCTTCAGTAAAGATTGATACGGTGGTTGCAAATGGAGAGAAAAGTTTTTTACAATATCCCGGACGTGTTAAGGCTGCCCAGGACATCGACATGTCTTTCCGAGTAAGCGGCAGGATAAAGAGTATAAATGTTGTTGATGGTCAGACGGTACGCGCCGGACAGCTTATTGCCACAATAGATCCGAGTGATTATGAAGTGCAGCTGGCTGCAACCGAAGCTAAGTATAATCAGATTAAGGCAGAAGCCGAACGTGTAATTAAGCTCTATAATGAAGGCGGATCGACACCAAACGATTATGACAAGGCTGTATACGGACTGAAACAGGCTGAGGCTCTCTATAAACATCATAAGGACGAACTGGCATATACCAAGCTTTATGCTCCGTTCGACGGATATATTCAGAAACGTTTCTTTGAAGCTCACGAAATGGTTGCTGCCGGAATGCCAGTACTATCGTTACTGAGCAAAGGTACGCCTGAAGTAGAGATTAACATCCCCGCTGCCGAATATATACGTCGTAATCAGTTCAGCCGTTATCACTGTACGTTCGAAATCTATCCCGGCAAGGTTTATCCCCTTAAACTTATAGGTATCACGCATAAGGCAAATGCAAATCAGCTCTATGCCATGCGCCTGAAGATTGAAGTGGGCGATCTTCCCATGCCTTCTGCTGGTATGAACACTATGGTAAGCGTATTCTTTGCTGATGAAAATGACCATTCTATGCAGGTTCCTTCTAATGCTTTGCTCAGCGATAACGGTAAAAGCAGTGTCTTCGTATATAATCCATCTTCAAAGACTGTAAAACAGAAGATTGTGAAGTGTCTGCAACCATTGAGCAATGGTAAGACCATAGTTACGTCGGATGAGATAAAACCTGGTGACATTGTTGTATCGGCAGGCGTTCATGCCATAAAAGATGGTGACGAGGTTCGTCCTCTTTCGCCCGTTTCTAAAACTAATATAGGAGGACTGTTATGATAAACATAGGAAAATGGGCTTTTAAAAACAGCAAACTCGTATATTTCCTTGTCGCCGTACTGGTGTTCGGAGGTATTCTTGGTGCTTACGACATGAGTAAGCTCGAAGATCCTGAGATAAAGGTAAAGACGGCAATGGTGGTTACGATGTATCCCGGTGCCTCGGCACATCAGGTGGAACTTGAGGTAACCGATGTACTGGAGAAAACAATGCGCACCGTTGCGGGTGTGGGAAATATTGAGAGTTACTCGTATAATGATTATTCGTTAATTCAGGTAGACCTCTTGAGTACTGTGAAGGATGAAGAGGTAGAACAATGCTGGGACGTTCTGCGACGCCGCGTTGCACAGGCTCGTTCTTCTTTCCCATCTGGAGTAATGGAACCTGTCGTAAAGGACGATTTCGGTTATGTATACGGAATGTTCTATGCTCTTACCGGTGAAGGACTGAGTGACAGGGAAATGTCTGACTATGCAGAACTTATAAAACGAGAGGTCATTGCCATTGAAGGTGTGGAGCGTGTGGAACTTTACGGAAAACGTCCGGAATGCATAAATATATCTCTCCTGCAAGACAGAATGGCTAATCTCGGTGTCCTGCCTGCTGAAGTTCTAATGACACTTAAGGGGCAGAACCAGACTACATATTCAGGATATTTTGAGAACGGAGACAATCGTATTCGTGTCACTGTAAGTGATAAATTCAAGACGGTGGAAGATATCGGTAATATGCTTATACAGGGACACAGCGACGATCAGTTAAGACTGAAAGACATCGCACGTCTGGAGAAGGCATACGAGGAACCATCACGTAACGAACTCTTCTTTAACAAAGACCGTGCAATAGGTCTGCTTATTGCGGCATCAGGTTCTTCTGATATTGTAAAGGTAGGTGCCAAGGTTGAGAAGGTTATAGCAAATCTTCAGGCAAAGCGTCTGCCCGCAGGTGTAGAATGTCATAAGGTGTTCAATCAGTCGGAGAGGGTAAAAGACTCTCTCGGAACATTTGCCATAAATCTTGTGGAATCGGTACTTATCGTAATCGTAATATTGATGCTTACCATGGGATTCAGAAGCGGTATGATTATCGGATACAGTCTGGTAATAACTGTTCTTGGTTCGTTCCTGTTCTTAAGTTTCTTAGACGGAACAATGCAGCGAGTTTCGCTTGGCGCTTTCATTCTTGCCATGGGAATGCTTGTGGATAACGCAATCGTGATTATAGACGGAATACTTGTGGACCTCCGTGCCGGCAAACCGCGAATGGAGGCTCTTACAGATATTGGTAAGAAAACAGCAATGCCGCTGCTCGGAGCGACTCTGATTGCCATAATAGCATTCCTTCCTATCTTCATGTCACCAGATACCACAGGTGTTTATGTACGCGACTTGTTCATCGTACTCGCAGTTTCACTTATGCTCAGCTGGGTACTTGCACTTATATTTGTACCGCTGATGGCTAACCTGCGACTTAAGATTAAACCTGCATCTCCCGATGAACGTAAGTATCCTGGTAAAATCTATGGAACGATGAGATGGCTGCTGCGTATAGGTCTGCGTCATCGCTGGGGTAGTGTGATAGCAATGATAGTGCTGCTGGTTCTTTCTGGTTTCGGATATACATACCTTAAGCAGGGATTCTTCCCTGATATGGTGTACGACCAGATGTATATGGAATATAAACTGCCCGAAGGTACAAACTCGGACAGGGTGCTTAAGGACCTTAACGAGATACAGGATTATCTTAAGACACGTCCGGAGATTACTAACATCACAGCTTCGGTCGGCGGAACTCCGGGACGTTATAATCTTGTGCGTAGCATTGCCAATCCGTCGCTTTCGTATGGCGAACTTATAATCGACTTTGAGTCTGCTGATGCTCTTGTAGACAATATGGATGAGATTCAGAAAGAACTTACCAAGCGTTATCCCGATGCATACGTAAAGTTGAAGCGTTACAACCTTATGTATAAGAAGTATCCCATCGAAGCTCAGTTTATAGGTCCCGACCCAGCAGTTCTGCATCAGCTTGCTGACAGTGCCCGTATGCTTATGGAACAGACTCCGCTTGTAGAAAGTATAACTACCGACTGGGAGCCTGACGTACCTCTGCTTACTGTAGAATATGACCAGTCTGCCGCACGTGCACTTGGACTCAGCCGTAATGACGTCAGTCTGTCACTGCTTACTGCAACGAGCGGTATTCCTATCGGTTCGTTCTACGAAGGTATTCATCGTGACAACATTTACATCAAGTGTCTTGACGAGAAGGGCGATCCTATTGAGAATTTTAATAACACTCAGGTGTATTCGCAGATTCCTTTTGTGGGAGATGTTCTTACGAAAGAAAATATCATGAAGCTTAAGACCGGTGTGCTTGAGAAAGAGGACATTATAGAATCTGTTCTTGGTAACACTCCTCTGCAACAGGTAAGCAAGGATATTAAACTTAGTTGGGAACCGCCCGTAATACCACGATATAACGGACAGCGCAGTCAGCGTGTACAGTGCTCGCCTATAAACGGAGTAGAAACCGACGAGGCTTTCAAGGCTGTTTCTAAGAAGATTGAGAAGATTCATCTTCCCGAAGGTTATACGCTTGACTGGCAGGGTGAGAAGAGTGCAAGTGAGGAATCAATGAAGTATCTTTTCGCAAACATTCCGTTAGGAATAATTCTGATGATTGCTATTCTTATCATGCTCTTCGGAGATTATAAGAAACCGCTCATTATATTCTGCTGTCTGCCTTTCGTAATTGTCGGCGTGGTAATCGTAATGCTTATTACTGGAAAGGTGTTTAACTTCGTAGCTATAGTCGGAACTCTCGGACTTATAGGTATGCTGATAAAGAACGGAATTGTACTTATGGACGAGATAAATTCACAGATAGAGTCAGGCATCGAGCCAAACAAAGCTCTTATCGACAGTGCTCAGAGTCGACTGCGGCCTGTAATGATGGCTTCGCTTACCACAATTCTGGGTATGCTGCCGCTTCTGCCAGATGCAATGTTCGGATCGCTTGCGGCATCTATAATGGGAGGACTGCTGTTCAGTACCGTAATCACGCTGCTGTTTATTCCGATTCTTTATGCTATGTTCTTCCATATTAAGATACAACCTAAAAAGAAATAGAATTATGAAGAAAGGACTTATATTATGTTTGATGTCGCTCATTTCTGTCGGCACTGTAGCTCAGGAAGTGCTGACATTAGATAAATGCAGAGACATGGCTCTTGAGAATAATAAGCAGATGTCTGCAATAGTAAAGCAGACAGAGGCTGCACGCTATATGCAGAAGAGTTATAAGGGAAACTTTTTCCCTAATATCAGTGCTTACGGAACAGACATCTATGCCTCAATGGATGGAAGTCTTAATGTTCCGGGTGGTAATCTCCCCGTGTTCCTCGGTACGAATTCGAAAATACCTGTAGGTTTTGCATATTTCCCTGGTCTTGACCTTAATATGAAGGTCAATAATGTTTTTATGACGGGAATACAGCTGGAACAGCCAATCTTTATGGGAGGTAAGATTACTGCTGCTTATAAGATGTCAAAAATCGGAACTGAGGTTTCTATGCTGAATGAACGACTTACGGCTTCTGAAGTTATATTGCAGACTGAAAATGCATACGCCCTGCTTGTAAAGGCTAAGGAGATGAAGAAGGTTGCCGACAGTTATCATTCGTTGCTTGAAGAACTTATGAAGGTCGTAGAAAGTGCACATAGAAACGGACTGAAACCTAAGAATGATGTACTCAAGGTGCAGGTAAAACTTCATGAAAGTGAACTGGCTGTGCGTAAGGCTGAGAATGCATGCAGACTGGCAATGATGAATTTATGTCATATGATAGGTAAACCTCTGGATTCTGAACTTACAATAGAATCTGTTTATCCGCATGTGCCTGAGGCTGACGGCATGGAAACTTTTACCATCGTAGACCGTCCGGAATTTGAAATGCTGAACAAGAAGGTGGAACTCGCCAAGCAAGAAGTGAGACTGAACAGAAGTGAGCTGCTCCCTCAGATTGGAGTGCGCGGCTCGTTCGATTATACAAACGGTATAAAGGTTAATGATCAGAAACTCTTTGACAAAACCGGATTTACAGTAATGCTGAATCTTAAATTACCTCTGTTTCACTTTGGTGAAAGATACAATAAGGTTCGTGCGGCTAAGTCTAAATTAGAACAGGCGCGTATTGAACAGAATGATCTAAACGAGAAGATGCAGCTTGAACTTCAGCAGTCTGCTAATAATCTTGATGAGGCTCGTCTGGAGGCTGAGCTTGCTGACAGACTTTTAGATCAGGCTTCTGAAAACGAACATATAAGCAAGAACGGATATGAAACCGGACTTGAAACACTGTCTGATTATCTTGAGGCTCAGTCTTTATGGCAGAAGGCTTATGCTACGCAGGTGGATGCACATTTCCAGTTGTATCTGCAGTATGTGAAGTATCTTAAGGCAGCGGGAAAACTCTATCAGTAAAATATCAGATTATAATATTAAACAAAACAGACACCTCGATGACTATATGTTTTTATCGGGGTGTCTGTTTTTCTTTATATATTATTTCGTTTATCAGTTTCGTATTCGTTCGTTATCCATGTCATCAACACGCTTACTGCATAATTAATCTCCTTGTCGGTAAGCTGGCGTCCTCTCGGTATATGATGCCATTTTTCAAAACAGAAACGACAACAGCAGCCGGTGGCATGTTGCGCAATGAATACAGGATGACCGCGCATAGGTGTCTGCTTACCATCATTGGGAATATATGCCGGAGCAAGACGCGATGTTACAAAGTCGGCAGCGTGTCTGCGTATAACCGGCAGTGTCTTCTGGCTGATATATTCTATATCTTTTGGTTTCAGATGGAATTTACTTCTGAAATCTGATTTTGAAAGACGTTCGAAAAGTGCAGTATGATCGTATACTGTTTCATCTGGATTCGTTTCTGGCAATTCTTCTTCGGGAAACAGACTCAGAGGTTCTTCTGTATATTTCGGTTTCTTTCTCAATGTCATAAGCAGACAGAATTATATGTCCGCGTTAAGTACGGCTTCTGCAGCCTCTTCAAGTTCACTATACCATTCTTTGCCGAAACGACGGCTAAGTGGTTCTTTTAAAAATTTATATACGGGCAGACCAAGCTCGTTGCCTTTTTTCACAGCCGGGGCGCATACGTCCCATCTATTATAGTTGAGGCCTATGAAACCGCCTGTAAGCGCTTTCTCACGAATGGGATAAAGAGCACAGCTTATAGGCTTGCAGAATGGAATTTTTCCGCTTCGGAACTTGCGTTCGAGAGCACAGAGACAGCAGTCGCCTTCATAGCATGTAAATACGCAGTCTTTACCATTTACGATGCTTGTTACCAAATCGGAATCTTCGTCAAGATAGGCAACTCCCTGTTTGTCGATTATAGACTGTGCTGATGCTGATAGATCTTCCCATACATCGTCAAGCTGATTCTCTATTTCGGCAACTTCGTCAAGGGTTACTGGTGCGCCAGCAGTTCCTTCCACACAGCATATACCGTGACATGCGTCAAGGTCGCAGCAAAAGTTTTCTGTAAGGATGTCGGGGGACAACAATACATTGCCCACCTGTATTATCGGAAGTGTTCTTTTATTCATGTATTTACCAGTTGATTGGTGTCATGCCGTTTTTAACAAGATAGTCGTTAGTTAGCGAAAAGTGGTGATTACCGAAAAATCCTCTGTGTGCCGAAAGAGGAGAGGGATGAACGGACTTAAGTATAAGATGCTTAGACGGGTCTATCATCTGTGCCTTGCTCTGTGCATAACTTCCCCACAGAATAAATACAATATGTTCGCGTTGTTCTGCGAGCAGACGTATGGCTGCATCTGTAAATGTTTCCCATCCGCGACGCTGATGACTTCCGGCCTGATGTATGCGGACGGTAAGTGTTGCGTTGAGAAGCAGTACTCCCTGTTCAGCCCAGCGCTGGAGATTTCCTGTTGAAGGAGGATTGATGCCTAAGTCGTCTTTGATTTCTTTGTATATGTTAACGAGCGAAGGTGGTATTGTAATACCGTCGTTAACAGAGAAACACAGTCCCTGCGCCTGTCCGGGTTCGTGGTAAGGATCTTGTCCGATTATAACAACTTTAACCTTGTCAAAAGGACATAAATCGAACGCATTGAATATCTGTGCTGCAGGAGGGTAGCATATGCCTTTAGAATATTCTTCTCTTACAAAGTCTGTAAGAGTCTTAAAATAAGGTTTTTCGAATTCAGGTGTAAGCACCTTCTTCCATGTAGGTTCTATCTTTACGTTCATTGTCCGTTAAATTTTAAAAAGCAAAAGAGCCGGAAAGTTTCTTCCGACTCTTCTGAAGATATAAATGTTTTGTTTTTTAGTTCAGATTATCTGAAATCAGGTTCTCACCTGTCATCTCCTCGGGCTGTTCGAGACCCATGATGTGGAGAATAGAAGGAGCAACGTCAGCAAGTTTACCGTCCTTAACTGTTGCAAGATTGTTATCTGTAACGTAGATGAAGGGAACGGGGTTAAGTGAGTGAGCTGTATTAGGTGTTCCGTCAGGATTATAAGCATTATCAGCGTTACCGTGGTCGGCAATTATGATAGCTTCGTAACCTTCTGCCTTTACAGTCTCGATTACTTCCTTAACACAGCTGTCTACTGCTGATACTGCCTTAGCGATAGCATTGTATACACCTGTATGACCAACCATATCACCATTTGCGAAGTTTACAACGATGAAATCGTAAACGCCAGTCTTAATAGCTGCTACCAGTTTGTCCTTTACTTCGTAAGCACTCATCTCAGGCTTGAGGTCGTATGTTGCAACTGCAGGAGAAGGAATAAGAATTCTGTTTTCTCCTTCGTAAGGAGTTTCACGGCCACCATTGAAGAAGAATGTTACGTGAGCATACTTCTCTGTCTCGGCTGTGTGAAGCTGCTTCAGACCCTTGCTGCTGATGTATTCGCCAAGAGTATTTTCTACATTCTCTTTTGGGAAGAGGATGTGAACACCTTCGAATGAAGCATCGTACGGAGTCATACAGTAGTACTGCAGACCAGGGATAGTCTTCATGCCCATGTCTGTCATGTCCTTCTGTGTAAGAGCAATTGTGATTTCGCGAGCACGGTCGTTGCGGAAATTGATGAAGATTACAACATCACCTTCCTGAATTGTTCCGTCAATTGTAGAATTGTTGATAGGTTTGATGAACTCGTCTGTTACACCATCCTCATAGCTTTCTTCGATAGCCTTGAGCATGTCTGTAGCCTGTTTACCCTCACCCTTTACGAGAAGGTCGTAAGCAATTTTAATACGGTCCCACTGCTGGTTACGGTCCATAGCGTAGATACGACCGATAACACTTGCAATGTGTGCGTCGTTCTTTTCGCAAACGTCATTGATTTCTTTAACGAAACTAATACCGCTCTTCGGGTCTGTATCACGACCATCCATGAAACAATGTACGAATGTGTTCTTCAGACCATATTCTTTAGAAATTTCAATCATCTTCTTGAGGTGATCGAGTGATGAGTGAACGCCACCGGTAGAAGTAAGACCCATGATGTGAAGGCGCTTACCTGTCTCCTTAGCGTATGAGTATGCGTTTACAATTTCAGGGTTCTTAAGAATAGAACCGTCCTTGCATGCGCGATTGATTTTAACAAGATCCTGATATACTACGCGTCCTGCACCAATGTTAAGGTGACCAACTTCTGAGTTACCCATCTGACCGTCGGGAAGACCAACAAATTCGCCAGATGCTTGAAGCTGTGAATGTGCTGAAACTGCGTTAAGATAGTCGAGGTAAGGTGTCGGTGTGTTATAGATAACATCGCCCTTACCATGTTTTCCGATGCCCCAACCGTCGAGGATCATCAGCAATGCTTTCTTTCTCATAAGAAACTAATATTTATTGAATGTTATCTTTAGGCTTGCAAAGGTAACATAAAGATAACGTAATACAAAATAAATGTATGAAAAAGGATGGTAACATACTCATATTTTATGTAAATATGTTACAATTGAAATAATTACATATTGTGTTGTGGTGTAAAAACTTTATGTTGGGGTAAATTTGCATTTTATAGAGATGATGTCAGGCATTTAAGTATATTGAAAATCATCTTTTTTAAAAGTGCCTGTTTGGTATCCATAATGAAATATCATATATCAATTTGTGGGAAAACTTTTAATGATACTGTTTCTATTTTAATTGTAAAGGAGTATGTAGTATTAAAAAATGAAGGGCATCCGTTGGGATGCCCTTCATTTTTTATTATAATAAACTGCTTGTTTATAACGAGTTACTTTCTTCTTCTTTCATTCTGACTCCGACTCTTGCCTCTACGACATTAATTACGTAGTCGCCAAGTTTTTCACATTCACAGATTACGTCCATGTACATTGTGCCGATAGCATAATTGTACAGATGATTGTTTACGTCGTTGATGTTCTGAGTCTTAAACTCGTTGCGCAGACTGTTGATGTTATTTTCAGTTCTAAAAGATTCGTCTGTACTGAACGATTCCTTTCCGTCTTTAAGAAGAACGTTCATGTGTGTGAGACTTTCTTCTACCAGTTCGAACATCTTATGCATGTTCTCGTACTGCTTTTCTGTAAAGTGCTCGTTGCTCTTATGCTTTCTGTTAATAGTACGTCCAATGTTATAGCAACTGTCACCAATACTTTCAAGTTCGGAAATTTCGCGCAACATAGCACGTATAGAAGCCTTTGTATCTGGAGAAAGGTGGGAATCGCTGACGTTATCGAGATATTTTGCAATCTCTATTTCCATGTTATCACTGATGTTCTCGTATTTTTCTATGCGCTTGTATAACTTTTTGAAAGCCTCTTCGTCCTTTAGAGTGAGCAGTTCGCGTACAAAACCGAACATCCTCTGCATACGTTTTGCGAAATAAGAAATTTCTTTCTGTGCCTCAAGTACTGAAAGTTCAGGAGTCTCCAGGATACCACCGCTGATGAAATGCAGACGGAATTCGTCTTCTTCATCTTTCTTCTTAGACTTTATTACTCTGCATACAAATTTTTCAATCTGCGGAATGAACCATATCAGGATGCTGGTGTTAGCAACGTTAAAGCATGTGTGGAATGCTGCAAGAACAACAGAAAGTTTAGCTGCATTTGCCATGAATCCAGGGTCACTCTTGAGTAGTGTTCCGTCGTAACCGACGAGAGAACATACTCCGTCGACAAATGGATGGAACACACACATAATCCATATTACGCCGAACACATTGAAGAACATATGGGCAAAAGCAGCACGTCGTGCCTGTGTGTTGGCTGTAAGTGCAGCAATATTAGAAGTTACTGTTGTTCCGATGTTCTCGCCCATTACAAGTGCTATACCCTGATAGATAGGAAGAACTCCGCTGGAGCACAGAATCATTGTGATAGCCATAATTGCTGCAGAAGACTGTACGCACATCGTCATTATACCGCCTATAATAAGAAATACTATGGTAGTTATATAACTGTTGGGGTCGAAAGATTGGAAAAAGTCAAGTACAGCCTGATTATGTGCAAGGTTCATGTCAATACCTGTCTGCTTTAAAGTTCCAAGCCCCAGGAACATAAACGATATACCAAATAGGAAATCTCCTATGCTCTTACGCTTTTTCGCGTATATCAGAATTATGGCAATGAAGAATGCCGGCCAGACAAAGTCGGTTATATTGAACGAAAATCCAGCACTCATGATCCATGCCGTAAACGTAGTTCCGATGTTTGCTCCCATAATTACAGAGATGGCTTGGGCAAGGGTAAGAAGGCCGGCGTTTACGAAAGAAACGGTCATCACCGTGGTGGCTGTTGAAGACTGTACAGAGGCTGTTACAAGTGAACCTGTAAGCATTCCTGTAAAACGATTGGTAGTCATGGCCTGCAGAACGTGACGAAGCTGACTTCCGGCCATTTTCTGCAAACTCTCGCTCATGGTTTTCATGCCGTACATAAGTAATGCTAACGAACCAATGAGTTTGAAAAAAATCCAAATAGACATACTTTTATCTAAAATAATGTTATACGCCTGACATGTTATGCTTTTTTTGATTATCTTTACAACCAAGATATATTTTCCTTATGATGGAATTTAAAGATAAACCATTTTAAAAGACCTTAATAATATGGAGCAAACGATTCAAATTCGATGCAAAAATAATAAAATTATTAAAGATATACCAACAGGAAGTACACTTTCTGAAGTTTTTGACCAATTTAATCTTAAAATGAACCATGGGCCTATAAGTGCCAAAGTCAATAATAAGGCTGAAGGTATGCATTACAGGGTATATCACAATAAGGATGTAGAATTTCTTGACATGACGTCGGCTTCGGGTGTCCGTGCATATACCCGTACCTTGTTCATGGTGCTCTGTAAGGCTGTTCACGAACTCTTTGACAGAAGCTCTGTTAAAATAGACATACCGGTATCTAAGGGATATTATTGTGATGTCAGAATTGGAAGGGCGCTTACTTTAGAAGATGTTGACAGAATTCGTACAAGAATGCAGGAAATAATAGACGCTGCAATACCTGTACATCGTCATGAATGTACGACGGAACAGGCTATTGATATGTTTCAGAAAGCAGGATATCTTTCTAAAGTTAAACTCTTGAAATGTACAGGAAAACTTTATACAGAATATTACGACATTGACGGATATGTGGATTTCTATTATGGTGCACTGCTTACGAACACGAGTCAGCTTTATCTCTTTGGACTTGAAAAATATTATGATGGTCTGCTGTTGCGTATGCCTACAAAAGAAAATCCTGATGAATTGGGAGAACTTATCCGACAGGACAAAATGTTCGAAATATTCAAGGAACACCATCGCTGGCAGAGTCTGTTGGGAATATCTACCGTCGGAGATTTTAATGAAGCCGTAGAAAAAGGACTTTCTACAGAACTCATAAATGTTTCAGAGGCTCTTCAGGAAAAGAAAATAGCATACATCGCTGATATGATTGCCAATCGTAAGGGAACAAAAGTAGTTCTTATATCTGGTCCTTCGTCCAGTGGAAAAACTACGTTTAGCAAGCGTCTTGCAGTGCAACTAATAGCTAATGGAATGAATCCCGTAGCAGTATCGCTTGACGATTATTTTGTAAATCGTGAAAATACACCGCGTGATGAAACTGGTGATTACGATTATGAGAGTCTTTATGCTCTTAATATTCCTTTGCTTAACGAGCAGCTTGCCGCATTGTTCCGCGGTGAAGAAGTTGAATTACCAAGATATAATTTCCAAACTGGTGAAAGTGAGAAGAGTGGTAATGTTCTTAAACTTGATGATGACAGTATTCTGATAATGGAAGGTATACATGCGCTAAATCCAGAACTTACTGCGCAGATAGATGGCAGCATGAAATTTAAGATATATGCGTCGGCACTTACTACAATTCTGTTAGACTTTCATAATTATGTTCCTACTACAGATAATCGTCTGCTGCGACGTATTATTCGTGACTATAAATATCGTGGTTGCAGCGCTGTTGATACTATACGTCGTTGGCCGAGTGTAAGAGCAGGAGAGAATAAATGGATATTCCCTTATCAGGAAAATGCTGACGTTATGTTCAATACTGCAATGCTTTTTGAACTTGCAGTAATTAAAACACAGGCAGAACCCATACTTGAAGAAGTTCCCGAAAATGTTCCTGAATACTCGGAAGCACGACGTCTGCTCAAATTCCTTAAATATCTAAGACCTCTGCCTTATCTACAGCTTCCGCCAACATCTCTTTTAAGAGAATTCTTAGGTGGCAGTTCGTTTAAGTATTGATATTGGTAATATTTGAGTCGTAAGAGAATTATGACATAATATAAAGATAAAAAATGTCAAAAGGATAGCTTTTTAAGTAATAGCTTTGTTTTTTGTCAGTATTTTATTGGATGTACAAAAATAATTATTATCTTTGCACTCAATAACAATTGTAGTTTGGTAAACAAACAAAAGAAAGTGTTTTTTTCAA
This sequence comes from Prevotella sp., assembly GCA_020026195.1. Classification (GTDB taxonomy): domain Bacteria; phylum Bacteroidota; class Bacteroidia; order Bacteroidales; family Bacteroidaceae; genus Prevotella. Next base: position 8,907 of record JAHHQW010000041.1, on the reverse strand, counting down.
ATTTCAGGTGGACAGATATCTCTGTTCACCTTTTTTGGTAATACACTTAAATAATTCATGTGAATATAAGTGATAAAGACATAAAATTAGACATATGCTGATATATTAAAAGACGTTTATGTATCAGTATATGTATAAGTTATCGTAGAATAATTTTCCTCTTACTTAATAAGTGGTCTGAATTAATTATTAATACGAAATTTTTGATGATAAAATTTTTTGTCCTATCTTTGCGAAAACATTAATCAATAAAAATATATGGAAGAAGAAAGATTAGAAAGAATGATAAGAGAAAGAGAAGGTTCTTTTTCGGTGGCGTTTCCTAAATTAATGCGTAAGGTTTACGTGTGGATGACTCTTGCAATGGTAATTACCGGAATGACCGCTTATGGTGTGGCCAATAATCCGGCTTTACTGAATATGATGTTCCAGAGCACAGGAACAGTAATAATGCTGTTGATTGCACAGCTCGCTGTTGTTATTGCACTCTCTGCTGCAATAAACCGTATGTCTCTTACGATGGCAACTCTGATGTTTATCCTATATTCGCTTCTTACAGGTGTAACGTTATCATCGATTTTCATTGTTTATACAATGTCATCTATTGCTAACGTTTTCTTCATTACAGCCGGAACTTTTGGAGCGATGTCGTTATTAGGCTATTTTACTAAGACAGATTTATCTCCTATAGGAAAGTTCCTGATAATGGGTGTTATAGGATTGATAATAGCAAGTCTTGTTAACATTTTTATGAAGAGCAGCGGCTTAGCTATGATACTGAATTATGTCGGAGTTCTTATTTTTGTGGGGCTTACTGCATATGATACACAGAAGATTAAGCAGATGCTTGTAATGTGTGACGATATGGATGAAGGTGCGCACAAAATAGCCCTTTTGGGTGCTCTTACACTTTATCTTGATTTTATCAATATGTTCTTGTATCTGTTAAGAATATTTGGAAACAGAGAATAATTGCAATTTAATATTATACAATTTCGCCTGCATAAATAAATATGTAGGCGAAATTTGTTTTTTATACATGTTTTTTAGGACTTTATCCATGTTTTATTTGCTTATAATACATGTTTTCAGTATATTTGCGAATAAAGGCATAAAGATACAATAAAAATGAAAGAAAAAGACCGAAGGTTAGAAACTCTTAAAATGATTATTTCGAGTAAAGAACTCGGAAGTCAGGACGAAGTACTTGAAGAACTGCATCGTGAAGGATTTATGGTAACTCAGGCAACACTGAGCCGCGATTTGAAACGTCTTAAAGTTGCTAAGGCTGCCAGTATGAATGGTAATTATGTCTATGTTCTGCCTAATGAAACAATGTACAAGCGTGTAACAACGCAGGCTTCTGCAGAAGAAATGTTGCAGACTTCTGGTTTTGTATCAATAAATTATGCTGGAAATATTTGTGTTATAAAGACACGTCCTGGTTATGCAAGTATTATAGCTTATAATATCGATAATGCTGATCTTCCTGGTATATTAGGTACTATCGCAGGTGACGATACCATTCTTATCGTATTTAAGAGCGACATCTCTTATGACAAAATAACAGAAAGACTAAAAACAGTTGTTCCAGAAATATCAGGAATCTAATTCTGTATTGGAAAGAAACGTCAAATTCGTCCCTTGAGAGAATGCTTTCAAATATATTACGAGTATGCTTATGGTTGTGATGTGATGTCTGTGTGGTGATATTTTTTTATGTGTGACTAATGTTGTTTACAGCTATTTCGTAAGTTTTAGTTTACATCGTTCTTAGAGTTTTGATGTCTAAGGAATTCTTTGTTTTTTAATTTATTCCCAATTATATTGCACACATCATTTTGGTGTGTGCAGAAATAGTTTTTTTTATAGTCTGTTGATGCAATAAACGTGTTTCTTGTTGTTATTTTCGAATTTTTATTTGTATTTTTGGCAATGAAAATAATCACGAGACGGTATGAACGAAGCTATAAAATTAATAGGTGAAAGATTAAAAGGATTAAGAGAAGTTCTTAATATAACACAGGAGGAAATAGCCGAACTGTGTGATATGACTGTCGAAGAATATGAGAAGATGGAAAGTGGTAAAACAGAATTTTCTCTTAACAGCTTACAGAAGATTTCAAAAAAATATGGTATAGCGCTTGATGTACTTATGTTTGGTGAAGAACCTCACATGAGTTCTTATTTCCTTACGCGAAGAGGTAAGGGTATGAGCGTGACAAGAAGAAAAGCCTATAAATATCAGAGTCTGGCAAGTGGATTCAGAGGAAGAAAGGCTGACCCTTTCATCGTTTTAGTAGAACCACGTGAAGATTCAGTGTTCTTGGAGAAGAGCAGTCACGAAGGACAGGAGTTTAACATTGTGCTTGAAGGCAAGATGGAAATAACTATTGGAGAGAAGGTCCTTACACTTGAAGTTGGTGACAGTATTTATTTCGACTCTTCAAAGCCTCACTGCATGCGAGCACTTGACGGCCAGCCCGTACGTTTTCTTACCGTAATTTTGTAATGGAATAGAAACAATGATTGAAAGATTTTTAACACAGACAAAGTTTACTTCTCAGGAAGACTTTAAAAAGAATCTCCACTTTAAAATCCCAGAGCATTTCAATTTTGCATATGATGTAATGGACGTATGGGCTGAAGAAGACCCTGACAGACTTGCATTATTATGGACTAATGAAAAAGGAGACTGTCATAAGTTCTCTTTTAAGGAAATGAAAGAACTGAGCGATCGTGCGGCGTCATACTTTCTTTCTTTAGGAATAAGTAAAGGCGATTTCGTTATGCTTATTCTTAAGAGAAGATACGAGTTTTGGATTAGTGTCCTGGCTCTGCATAAAATAGGTGCCGTAGTGATTCCAGCTACACATATGCTTTCTACTCAGGATATCATTTATAGAAATAACCGTGCTGAAATAAAGGCCATAATATGTGCAGGTGAGGAATATATCCTTAAACATGTTTCTGAGGCCGTTAAAGAGAGTCCTACGGTTGATGTGCTGATAAGTATTGGTCCTGACGTCCCAGAAGGTTTCCATGACTGGCATAAGGAATGGAAAAATGTTCCGAAATTCAATCGTGACGGTCGTACAAATGATAATAACGACACGATGATAATGTACTTCACAAGTGGAACAAGTGGAGAACCTAAGATGGTTATTCATAATTATCTTTATGCTTTAGGACATCTTACTACTGGTGTGTTTTGGCACAATCTCACTAAAGATAGTATTCATCTTACGGTTGCAGATACCGGATGGGGTAAGGCTGTATGGGGCAAACTTTACGGACAGTGGTTTGCTGGTGCTGCTGTGTTTGTATTGGATCATGATAACTTTACTGCAGGTAAGATTTTGCGACAGATAGAAAGATATCATATTACATCTTTCTGCGCTCCTCCTACTGTTTATCGTTTTATGATACGAGAGAATCTTGCCAAGTATGATCTTTCTTCACTTAGATATTGCTGTACTGCTGGTGAAGCTCTGAATCCTTCTGTATATAAGAAACTGTACGAAACAACAGGGCTAATGCTTATGGAGGGTTTCGGACAGACAGAGACTACCATGACTTTGGGTACGATGCCGTGGATGGAACCTAAACCCGGCAGTATGGGACTTCCAAATCCTCAATATAACATTGATCTTATAAGACCTGACGGGACATCTTGTGAGGATGGAGAAAAAGGTGAGATCGTTATACGCGTCGGAGATAATCCTCCTATTGGTCTGTTCAAAGGTTATTATAAGGATCAGGCTCTTACAGATCAAGTATGGCATGACGGAATATATCATACGGGTGATATGGCATGGCGTGATGAAGATGGATATTATTGGTTTGTAGGACGAACAGACGATGTTATAAAGAGTAGTGGCTATCGTATTGGCCCGTTTGAGGTAGAGAGTGCTTTAATGACACATCCTGCGGTAGTTGAGTGTGCTGTGACAGGAGTACCTGACGAGATTCGTGGTATGGCGGTAAAGGCTACTGTTGTGTTAGGAGAAGAATGGAAACACAAAGCAGGAAACGATCTTATCAAAGAATTACAGAATCATGTTAAGCATGTAACGGCTCCATACAAGTTTCCGCGTATTATTGAATTTGTAGATTCTCTGCCTAAGACGATAAGTGGTAAGATTCGTCGTGTAGAGATTCGTGAAGGTGATAAAATGAAAAAAATAAAGCATGCCGAAAGACGATAAGTTAATGAATTTCGTTTTTGGGGATATGTAAAAATCCTGCCAGCAAATCAGCTGGCAGGATTTTTTATTAGAAGATGTATTCGAAATTATTCGCCAAATAATTCATCGAGTTTTTCATAGAATGTATTTTCTTCATCAAGATACTTTCCTGCAATCTTACCATCTTTGTCTATGATGATCTTAGAAGGAAATCCAAGTATGCCGTAGGCTTTAAGAATTTCTTTGTCAGTACCATTATATAATTGTGTCCATGTGAGTTCGTATTTATCTATACATTTACGCCATGCTTCATCTGTGTCGCGACAGTTTATGCCGATAAATTCAACCTTGGATTTGTATTTTTCATAATAATTACGCATCATAGGCAGTCCCTTTATACACCATGGACACCATGTTCCCCAGAATTCCAATACTAAATATTTGTTCTTGAAAGAAGCAAGTGTTTTTTCTGTTCCGTACATATCACAGAGTTTGAAGTCTGGAGCTTGCAAACCTATTTTTATACCATTCCAGATTTCTTGTTTGTTTAAAGCATTCTGTCTTTTTACGATATTATTTTCTATGACCTTTTTCATGCTACCGCTTTTTATTTTCTCACTGAGCATTTTTGTTGCTTCAATGCTTTCTTTGTCAAACATCTTTAGTGTGGCGAATGCTGATGCAATATTGTCTGGTTGTTCTTTTACAAGATTCATACCGGTTTCGTTCAGACGTCTGTCCATTTCTTGGGAAGCATCCAAAAGAGAATCAAGATCGTCAATTGTTTCTTTTGTTAATGTTTTGAACACTTTAGCAATTTTGCGGCGCAGAGCCTCGTTTTCATTGTATACTTTGTAAAATTCTGTCTTGTTGAGCTCGTCATATAGTATACTTCTAATTTGGGGATTCTTAAGGTCTCCGTTTATCGTAATTCTGTCGCCAGGAAGCATTAGTATCTTTGTTGTGTATGATATCTTTTTTTCAATTTCGTTGTATGTGTTTTGTTTGATGCTGATTATTAATGGTACAGAGTCTGGCATCGAAATTTGAAAGTTTCCGTTATTAAGTACGACAGTATCTGTCGTAACGTTATTTTTGTCAATATTGGTGCTCCTTATGAATAAAGTATCATTATTGATATTTAAATTACCTGATAGGTTGATGTTACTATCGTTGTCGCATGAAACAGTTGTCAGCGAAGTCAGTATAATAGTAAAAAATGATAAAACTTTGTGTTTCATGAGTCTTATAAATTATATTGAATCTAATATAATTATTGATAATAAAAAAGATGTGCACCATCTTACGAAAGTGCACATCTTATATATAATCAGAATTTGATTACTTATTTAACTTCCCAGATGTCGTTTGTTTCGAGCAGTTCCTTGAAGCAGTGATACTTCTTCTGACTTGAAACTTCCTCAACCTGTGCATTAACTGCATCATTGTATGTAGGAGCTTCAACATCACGGAGAACACCGAGTGCTACAGGGAATCCGTGTTCGTTGTCCATCATAGCAAGAGCAAGTTGCATTGTGTTGTCCTGACAGTGAGCATCGTGTACAAGAATTTCTTCAGGTTTAACGTCAGCAACGTTAGCAACCTTCAGCTTGAAACCGTCCTGTACAAGGCACTTCTCATTGTTCTTACCAAAGATCAGGGGTTCGCCATGTTTTACATAGATTGCATTTTCAGCACGACCTTCCTTTGAGTAAATAGGATCGTAAGCACCGTTGTTAAAGATCATACAGTTCTGCAGAATTTCACATACGGCTGCACCTTTATGATTGTAAGCTGCCTTAAGAATTTCAACTGTACCAGGAGCATCGCTGGCAACGGCACGTGCGAAGAAACGTCCACGAGCGCCAAAGCAGAGTTCTGCAGGACGGAATGGATCTTCTACAGTTCCGTAAGGAGATGACTTACTAACAAATCCACGAGGAGATGTAGGTGAGTATTGTCCCTTTGTCAGACCATAGATACGGTTGTTAAGGATAATCATGTTCAGGTCGATGTTACGACGCTGTGCGTGTATGAAGTGGTTACCACCGATAGCCAGACCATCACCATCACCACTAATCTGCCAGATAGTAAGGTTAGGATTAACAACCTTTGCACCTGTAGATATTGCAGCTGCACGACCATGAATGGTCTGCATTGCATATGTGTTAACGTAATAAGGCAGACGGCTTGAACAACCGATACCTGAAATTACTGCTGTTTCATATGGAGGAACACCAATTTCCGCCATTGCTTTGTGCAGAGATGCCAAGAAGAAATGGTCTCCACAACCGGGGCACCAGCGTGCTTTTCCCTTCTTATAATCGTTTGCTGTATATTCGCTCATTTTTTCTTTCATTTATCGGTTATTACTTTTTTATTATCTCTTCGAATGCTTCTACCAACTTAGCAACGACGAACGGCTGACCCTTTACCTCATTGAACTGGTAAGGATTGAAGTTGTCGACCTTGCCTCTCAGGTACATTGCAAACTGACCCATGTTCTGTTCTGCAACAACAACCTTCTTGTACTTTGTAAGAACTTCTGCTGTATTTGCAGGTAACGGGTTGATGAATTCGAAGTGAGCGAGAGCAGCCTTGTGACCCTTCTTCTGCAATTCTTCCATTGCTGAATAGAGGTGTCCGTAAGTACCGCCGAAGCCTACGATTAAGATTTCTGCATCATCCTTGTCTCCCTGTACTTCTACATCGGGAACCTGGATTCTTGCAATCTTTTCTGCACGATAGTGAACCATCTTGTTGTGGTTCTCTGGATCAGTAGATATAGCACCTGTATCGCTGTCTTTTTCAAGACCACCGAGGATGTGTGTGTATCCCTCCTGACCAGGTATAGCCCAGTAACGAGCCATTGTTTCAGGATCGCGCTTGTAAGGAGTATAGTTACCCTTCATGTCCTCTGTTACATAATGAGGCTTGATTGTGGGATATTCGTCAATGTTAGGAAGTTTCCATGCTGAAGAACCATTAGCGATGTATGCATCTGTGAGCAATACAACCGGTGTAAGGTGTTCAAGAGCAATCTTTGCTGCCATGAATGCAGCATCAAAGCAGTTTGTAGGACTTGTTGCAGCAATTACAGGCATTGGTGATTCACCATTACGTCCGTAAAGAACCTGCAAAAGGTCAGTCTGCTCAGATTTTGTAGGAAGACCTGTAGAAGGACCACCACGCTGAACATCAACAACAATCAATGGGAGCTCATCGATAACTGCAAGACCAAGAGCTTCTGACTTAAGACATACACCAGGACCTGATGTTGATGTAACAGCCATTGCACCAGCGAAAGATGCACCGATTGCACTAGCGCATGCAGCGATTTCATCCTCTGCCTGAACTGTAATTACATTGCAGCTCTTGTGCTTAGCAAGTTCATGAAGAATATCAGTAGCCGGTGTGATAGGATAAGAACCAAGGTAGAGCTTTAGACCAGCTTTTTCTGCAGCTGCGATAAGACCGTAAGCTGTAGCCTTGTTTCCGGTAATATCCATGTAACGTCCGGGAACTTTTGTTTTTGATTCAATTCTGTATGTTGCAGGTACAGATGCGTGTGTGTTGTGAGCGTAGTCCCATCCTGCATGTACAACCTTAATGTTGCTTTCTGCGAGTTCGGGCTTCTTAGCAAATTTTTCTTTCAGGAAGTTTGCTACGAGATCGAGGTCTCTGTTAAACAACCAGCATACGATACCGAGTGCGAACATGTTACGACACTTAAGCATCACTTTAGGATTCATGCCTGTATCTTTCAGGCAAGCCTTTACCATTGTTGTAAGAGGACACTGGATAACGCGGTCGGGATCTACATTGAGCTCGCCAAGGTAGTCTTCTGTTTCAAACTGTGCTTTAGCAAGATCATTGGGACCGAAACTGTCTGTATCGATGATGATTGTAGCCTGAGGCTTTGCAAACTTTAACTGTGTTTTCAAAGCAGCAGCATTCATAGCTACAAGAACATCACACTTGTCGCCTGGTGTAAGAACTTTTCCACCACCAATGTGAACCTGGAATCCTGATACACCTGTAAGAGAACCTTGCGGGGCGCGGATGTCGGCAGGATAGTCGGGGAATGTTGAAATACCGTTACCTACGATTGCAGAAACGGTAGAGAAGATGTTTCCGGCTAACTGCATACCATCGCCAGAGTCACCTGAAAAGCGGACAACAACTTGGTCCAACTCTTTCACTTCTAATTTTTCAGCCATAACTTTAGTTTTTTCATCCAAGTCTTAGTACAATCTATTTAGATTTAGTAGGTCATAATAAGGGGATGTATACATATTATTAGTAATTTGATGCAAATGTCGTAAAGTTTATTGAGAATACAAAATGTTTTATGATAAAAATGCCGTATTCCATTAAAAATCACTTAAATAGCAGGATGCCTGTTATGGTGTTTTTTAACTTCTGTTATAACGAAAATTTTAATTAAAAACATTTTGCTGCCCATTGTGTTTTAAATGTTTTTAATCTGGTTTCAAAAGGGAATGTGTGTGCTTTGTATTCTTGTCAAAATGAAAGATTGCAAGATTTGGAAATATGTAATGTGATGTTTTCTTATTGTCCGTTTGCACGAATTTGTTATAAGGTAAGGTTTGTGAATCTTATAAAAGAGTTATATGCTAATATATATAATAATAAGGTCTAAATTAACAATACTTCGGTAATTTTTTACCGAAAAATTAAAAGTTAAACAATAGAAGCA
>JAHHQW010000040.1 GCA_020026195.1 Prevotella sp. | reverse complement strand
TTTACTGCCAGAGCCGTTTAGGCTGGGCTAATTTTTAACGAACTATTGTAATTAATATCTTTGTATCGTTGATTGTTATGTTTCTTGAAAAAGAGTAAACTATAAGTAGTAAAGATTTATTTATAAAAAAATAAGAATCAGCTGTAATTAACAGGTGTATTAGCTGATGATAAACTTGATGGACATTTTTTGTGATTTTATACTATCGGTATTTGTCATGATGATGCATAAATAGAAGTGTATTGTGTTCATAAAGGAATTAACAGAAACCATATAATAATTTTAAATAAAAAAATGAAAAACAATTTTTTAGTAGGACTTTTGTTCCTAGCAGGAGCATTATTTTGGTCATGTTCAGATGACGAGAGTTTTGGTAATGGTGATGCCGTTTTGAATGAAGGAACACAGGCAGAACAAGTGGTTTATGCCGATGAAAAGGGCATAAAGGATGGCGGAATCAAATTTACAACCCAAGGGCCATGGAAAGCGGAAGTAGAAGAAGTAGTAACCAGAGCGGCTGGAGATGAAGGCAAGGCTGTAGATTGGCTGACATTAAGCCAGTATAGCGGTGACAAAGCTGGTGATTACACGATAACATTGACATTGAAGCAAAACTACACAGGCCTGTCGCGTAAGGCTGTAATCCGTATTCTCTGTGGCGGAACAGTGATTACGATTACTGTGGAGCAGAAAGCTGAAAAAGAAGACGGCATGAAGCTGAAAAGAGTGAAATCGGTAGATTTCGTTGATGTGTATGGACCAGGCTATAAGGAACTGGACGATTCATACGACTCATACGAAGCGGACGTCAATTATACTTACTCTTACGATGAGCAGGGCAGAGTGGCAAAAGTGGTACAGAGTTATAAAGATGAGTCATCAACTTACCTGTTCGATTACCATATCATGGACGAGATTACGGTAATTGAAAAGAATGATAATTTTGACCCAAGTATCCCTGACGACTACAGATGCGACCATCTCATTACCTTGAATAAGGAAGGAAATGTAGAGAATGTCAGATCTACGGCGGGAAACGGACCTGCTGAAACGTTCAATGCAGCATATACCGCAGATGGACGTCTGGCAAAATTGAACTTAGAAAATAGCTGGGAATCATGGCACCAGAATTTCTTTTATACCAACGGATTGTTGACAAAAAACGAGATTAAGGTTAATGATTATGATGCAGACGTTTATGAGTTTGATATAGCTAAGGTATACCCGAATCGTTATCCGGCTAATGGAGCGAATATTGATTTCAATGCCTTCATTCTTGAACCTGGAGATGAAGATATAACAGAAATATTATTTTCAATTGGCTTGTTGGGTAAGGGTTCGGATTGTCTGATGGAAATTAGAACTAACCATCGTGAGAATGAAGAAGACTTCATTTCAGAATTATTTACTGAGCCAGATAAAGTATACACCTATACAAAAAAGAAAATCAAATTCTCTGAAAAGGAGATGTATCCTGTGGAGTATGAGTTGGATGGTGACAAATACGTGAAAAAATTCTCGTATGCCGAGCCGTATGAAGTATACGAATATTACTACGAAATCCACGTAGGACATGAATTGCTAGTTCCTGATTATCCAGAAAGAGGATATAAATATGAGATTAAAAACGAGAAAATGACAAAATTGAGCGACGAGAGGAATACTTACACTTGGACAGTGACTTACGAATAAATTTTGTAAAATGTGGTCTTCAGTAACTGTCTGAAGGCCACATTTTTCTATTAATAAAATAAGAATGAGGATTTTGCATGTATTATTAACAACATTCGTCTATCATTATATTGCCTACGAGATATAAGGTTAGGAATTTCATTCTTATATTCCTTCGGCTTTGCAAACAACAAAGACTCTCTATTGATACCAACAGTTTCTGATGTTATATTCAAAGCCACTATTTCAAGGTCTGAGAATTTGTGGATTACGCCTCTTCTCGGAACATTTCCAAATTCATTGACTAAATTAATTACCAGCGGCTTGCCTGCATATGTTTAGAAATTTTGCGAATGTTGCATATAAGTTGTGCATACGTTGAATGAAAATTACATGGTTTGATCACTTCCAATTTACTAAATATCAATCATATGTACAGCTCTTCTATATATAAATATTTATCAAATTAATTTCTCCAACGGGTTTGTATATAGATTTTACTGCTTCGGCAGTAAATATTGGAAGTATGAAATAAATTTTTATACTGAATAACTTTATGCTTTTTGAGAGAATGGTATTAATGTAAGTTGTTTCCTGTTATATGTATCAGAACTCAGAATGTTTGTAAGACATTATGTAATGAGAATAATTAAAACACGTTAGTCAGTCGGTACTACTGATTTCTGAAGGCATCCATTATGATTGTAGGGCGTCCGTCTTCGGTAAAAGCCCCAAGACGATACATACTTGGTTTACATTCAGGTTCCCAATAGAACACGCCTCTGCATCGTCCGCCGGTATTGTTTCTGCATTCGCTGATTAGTCTTGACAACAGACGTCTGCTTTCTTTCAGAACCTTTTCTCCGGCAATGTTGCCATTATCGTCGGCACATTCCATGCCCGTCTCTACGACCATCACGTCACAATCATATCTGGCAGATAAACTTCTTATATTACTGATGCTCTGCGATATAATTCTGTCTGCCGGAGGACTGCTCCAGAAAGGATAAACCGACATGCCTATGATATCCCATTGTGCTCCGTACTTTTTAAGAATATCTAAGTTCCATTTGTACAGGCTGGCATCATGACCGTTGTCAAGGTGCACTATTACCGAGGTGTTAGGAAACACATCTTTCACTGCATTATATCCTGCCATAAACAGTCCCGCGTACTGTTCCGGGTTCTTGTCAGCCTGTCCCAAAGGCCATAAGAAACCATTGCTTGTCTCATTGCCTGTCTGCACCCATTTGGGAGTTATACCGTTATCTTTTAGCAATCTCAGCACCTCAGCGGTATGTGCTGCCACGTCCTTTTTCAATGTCTCGTAAGAATGCCCCTTCCATGCTTCGGGAATGTCCTGTTTTGAAGGATCAGCCCACCAGTCGCTATAATGAAAGTCTATCATCACGTCCATTCCTAATCTTTTGGCACGCAGAGCCTTTGCCAGCACATCCTCCTTGCTGCACCATCCGCCGTGTTCTGAAGAATCCACCCATACACGCAATCTTACGGCATTCATGCCATATTTCTGCATAAGGGCAAAACCATCACATTCTTTCCCGTTCACATCGTAAAACCTGTGACCGCCGTGTTCCATCTCCGTAATCCAGCTTATGTCGGCACCTAAGCAGAAATTATCTGCCGTGTCATTTTCAATCTCGTTGCTTTCAGAATCATTACTGCACGAAAAAGATAATAAAAGAAGAAATGCTGCAAGCAGACTGGTTATAATGTTATGCATGTAAAATTTTTTATTTAATTTCATCCTACAAAGTTAGTGTTCTTTTGCCCATACGGAGAATATTCTTATATGAAATTTTTTGTTGTCGGAAATTCTTTTAAATAATAGAATTCTGATATGTGGTGAAAATGAACGTCTTAATATAACAACGAATAAGAGTAATATACGAATACAGCCACACACAAAACTAATTCGCGTAAGTATAAGTCGTGTGCTTGCGCTTTGCCGACGTGTTGTGCTTTTTATATCGTATAATTATAAATAAAAAAGCCCGCTTAATCAATTGTAAAAAATGCTGAATGGTGCAGTTTCGGTATTATTGAGGTCCTAATTTTTTTGTTTTTACATGATTTTTACTAAAAAAGTCTGTTTTTCTGTCATTTTTAGTGTGTTTTTAGAACAAAACTGGGGCTGTTTGCTCAGTAAACATCCTCTGTTTACAAACTGTTGCAATACTAAAAGTTTGTAAACGTACTTGCGTTTGTTTGCAAACAAGCCATGTTTACTAAAAAACACTCCTGAAACACTGATTTTTTTATTGTGTATTTCGTAGAAGATATAAAGTGTTTCAGAATATTCAAAAAATAACAGCCTTATAGTATGGTAATATTCACGAAAGGATAAGCGCTGCATGGAAAACTAAAATAAAGGGAACAATAAATCTTTTAGCTAAAGGATAAATCTATGACAGGTACTGGAGGTGGTGCCGGTATGTAATAAAAGTGTAGCAGGGTAGGTAATGATGTTATGAAAAATGCTTGCATTAGAGAAATAAAAAATGTACATTTGCGAATAAACACAGCGAAAGAGTCTGAATATCGTGTTTTCAGAGCCTTTGCGGTTTCCCTATGGCTGCTTGTCGTAAAGTGTCGATTTTCATTCTGTATACAGATTCTACTGCTTCGGCGGTATTGAAAAACAAAAAGGCGTAAAGAGATTCTGAAATGAATGTCTCTTTACGCCTTTTACTTTATAGATAATAAACGTACAGTTAATAAGTATTGATAATCATTGTTTTCTGCGCCACCTCATGGTGTAAGCAGTCTGAACTTTCCTGTACATATTAAGAAGCATGACAGACAGGTATATAAACAAATCGCCCCGTGCAAATAAACTGCATGGGGCGATATATTGTGAATGTTACTTATGTTTAGTAATAAATCTTCAGTCCCTTCTTGAGATTCTCGTGAGATATGCGGAACGACTTCATCTTCCTGTCGCCACATTGAAGCGATCTGATATGATCGTTCTGTGACTTACGGCCTGAAGTAGATATAACGATGTCGCTGTCGTAATAGTTGCGGTCGGTGTGGATGGTAACCTTGTCGAACACCGGAGAAGTAACCGAATAGTAAGGAGAACCCGGACAGTCAGGGTATATACCCATCATCGAGAAAATAGCCCATGCCGACATAGTGCCACAGTCATCATTTCCCGGAATACCGTCGGGAGCAGCCTTATAATACTTGTTAAGCAGATTACGTACAGTCTCCTGCGTGCGCCATTCCTCACCCTTGAAATAAGTAAAGAGATAAGGGTAGGCAATGTCCGGTTCGTTGGCAGGATCGTAAAGTCCCTTTTCAAAGATACCGGCAAGAGTACTTACAAACTTCTTCTTGCCACCCATCAGCTTTGCCAGTCCGTAGACATCGTGCGGAACATAGAAAGTATAGTTCCATGCACTTCCCTCATGGAATCCCGGAGCATTAGTAAAGTTAGCACCATCCTCAGGGTTAAACGGAGAGAAGAACGAGCCATCAGGATTGATGGGGCGCAGACAGTTGAACTCCTTAGAGTAATAATGTCTGTAGCCCATACTGCGAGCCATATATTTTTTAGCATCCTCGTTCTTTCCCAGTTCTTTTGCAAGCAGAGAAAGAGAATAGTCGGCAATGTAATATTCAAGAGCATGAGACACCGAATTGTCGCCCGAAGCATCGGCAGAATATACACCCATAGGAATGTATCCCTTCTCGATGTAAGGATCAATGTCGGGACGCATGAGGTTATTCCTGCCCTCGGTGTCAGCCGACTTTACAAATGCCTCGTAAGCAGTGTTTATGTCGAAATCACGCAGCCCCTTGATATAACTGTCAGCGATTACCGGAATAGAAGGATCGCCCTCCATAGTCCATGTCTCACGACCGAAGAGTTCCCATTTAGGCATCCATCCCCATTCCCTGTACATATCAATCATGGTACGTATGGCGTCGGTCTGCTTCTTAGGATAAACGAGAGTGTAGAGCTGGTGCAGGTTACGATAAGTATCCCACAGCGAGAAGATGGTGTAACGATTTACGTCGGTCCTGCCAACACCTTCGCTTTCCATAAGAGGATATTCGCCGTTTACATCCTGAAGAATGTTAGGGTGAATCTGTGTGTGATAGAGAGCTGTGTAGAAAATCTTTTTCTGGTCTTCCGTACCGCCTTCGACAGAAATCTTATTCAGGTTCTCGTTCCATGCATCGTAAGCACGTCTGCGGATATTGTCAAAGTCGAATGAAGGCTGTTCGGCTTTAAGATTCTCACGCGCATTCTCGATAGAAACGAACGAAACACCCATCTGCACCTCCACCTGTTCGCCCTCCTTGAGGTCGAAGTTATAGTAGTAGCCAATCTCATTGCCCGCCATCTCACGATAATACTTCGTGTACGTCTTATACTTACCGCTGTAAATGTCCCACTGAGCCTCTACGCCCTTCATGTCGGGCTGCTTCTTCCAGTAACCCTGCGACGACGGCTTCTTATTGATTTTCATTACGAAATACATAGGAAATACCGCCTGGGCATTGTAACAGAAAGTACCTAACAGACGGAAACCCTCTATCTCGGTATCACTGACCTTACGAACCATTGCGCCAGTCTCGTTTGTCAGTCCGTCGCCTAAGTTGAGCAGAATGTTACCCTTGCCCGCAGGGAACGTGTAACGCTCGGCAGAAGTACGCGGAGTAGAAGTGACCTCGCACTTGATGCCGTATTTCGTAAGAGTGTTAGAGTAATATCCCGGAACAGAATATTCGTTGCTGTATCCTGAACCATAGTTGTGATAATCCACGTCCATCTTACCCGTAGTAGGCATAAGCAGCAGAGTTCCCATTTCGGGACATCCCACACCGCTCAGCGTAACATGGGCAAAACCTGTGAAGTAAGTGTTATGAAACTCGTATGGTGCCGAAAACCAGCGGCCGTCCTTATCGTATTTGTTGAGGTCGGAACCCATTACGTTGAACGGAACTACCGACATCATGCCTTCCGGGCACACGGCACCAGGGTTGCATACGCTGAAGTTGGTAGTGCCGATGAACGGGTCGACATACTTTATGTTATCGTCGGCGCTGACATCCGTGATGAACGATGCAGCCGCAAACAATAACGAAAATCTACAGACGTTAAACGAATGGTTCATACGTCTGCTAAGGTTCTTGATGTTCATTATATGTTGTTTTGATTATTATTCGTGATGATAAGGCTCGCCCTTTATGATGGTGCAGGCACGGTATACCTGTTCGGTGAATACCAGCCGTATCATCTGGTGCGAGAATGTCATCTTGGACATTGAAATCTTTTCGTCGGCACGGGCATACACGTCCTTAGAAAAACCATAAGGACCTCCGACTACAAATATAAGGCGGCGGGCATGAAGCTGTTTCTTCTCAAGCCACGACGCAAACTCTATGCTGCGCATCTCGCTGCCGTGTTCGTCGAGCAGTACCACGGTGTCACCGCTCTGTATCTCCTTCAGAATCAATTCCCCTTCCTTCTCCTTCTGAACATCCTCGCTCATGGCCTTGGTGTTCTTGAGTTCCGGAATCACAGTGATGTCGAACGGCATGTAATGAGTGATGCGTTCGGCGTAATCCTTTATGCCTGCGTTGAAATGTTTGTCGGTGGTCTTTCCTACGAGCAGAAGATTAGTCTTCATATTCCTTCTTGCGTTTAGGATTCATGGGGAACCATCCTTTCTTAACTCTTTCTACCTGCTCTTTTATCTCTCCGACCGACCATAACAGTGATGCTCCGATGACGCCGAGAAGAGCTGAAACAAGAGTGTTCTCTACAAACAGAGCACCTATGATTACGGCTATTCCTGCAATGATGAACAATGGAATAAGCTTAGTACCGGTGTAATACTCTGCCTTAATTACGATGGGGTGGAATATGCCGATAATAAGGAACGAACATATTGCAATTATGATACCTGTAAAGTGTAAAAAATCCATATAAGTGAGTTTTGTTTGCTTGCAAAGATATGTATTTTTTGTCTAAAATTGAAAAAACACAATTGAATATACATCTGTATAAAAAAAAAGTACTAATTTTGTCAGACAATGAATACTAACGAACTGCAAAATATTAAGAAACGCTATAACATTGTAGGCAACTGCCCAGAGCTGAACAGAGCTCTCGACATTGCACTACAGGTGGCACCTACAGACCTCTCGGTGCTTGTTGTGGGCGAGAGCGGAGTAGGTAAGGAAATTATACCACGACTTATTCACGATAACTCACCGCGCAGGAGAGAAAAGTATTTTGCAATCAACTGCGGCTCTATCCCTGAGGGTACCATAGACAGTGAACTTTTCGGACATGAGAAGGGCTCGTTTACCGGTGCAATCGGCGAAAGCGAGGGCTATTTTGGTATTGCCAACAAAGGTACAATCTTTCTTGATGAGGTGGGAGAACTTCCCCTTGCCACCCAGGCACGTCTGCTGAGAGTGCTTGAGACGGGCGAGTATCTGCGTGTGGGCGGTACTGAGATTCGTAAGACAAACGTAAGAATCGTGGCTGCAACTAACGTGAATATGCGTAAGGCTGTAAGCGAAGGACGTTTCAGAGAGGACCTCTTTTATCGTCTCAACACTATTCCCATCAAGATGCCTGCACTGAGAGACCGTGGCGAGGACATAGCACTGCTGTTCCGTCTGTTTGCTATGCAGATGGCAGAGAAGTATAACATTCCGAAGATTTCTCTCAGAGACGATGCACGTGCTCTGCTGATGAAATATAAATGGCCGGGCAACGTACGACAGCTTAAAAACATCACAGAACAGATGTCTATCCTGAGTCCGGAACGTGAAATTACTGCCGAGGCTCTGAAACAGTTTGTCCCGGATGACGTGGATTCTACGGAACTTGCTACGACGACACACGGCGGATCGCATACGTACGAGAGCGAACGCAGTATGTTGTTCAAGGTGCTCTACGAACTTCGTAACACCGTGGATGACCTTAAGAGCGACGTAAACAAACTGCGCTCGCAGCTTAATGAAGGAGGCAGCAGTCATGTGACTGCGATAAGCACTATCGACCAGCTCCCGGATTCTGTGACAACCGACATCTCGCTGTCTAAGCATGTGCTGCCGCAGACTTCGTATGCCGAGGCTGTGGAGATAAACGAGGCAGAGGCGGAGAACAACAAGGAACCTGAGTCGCTGAATCTCGACGACATCGGTCGCCAGGCATTGGAGAAGGCTCTCGAAAAGCATGGAGGAAACAGAGAAAAGGCTTCACGCGAACTCGGTATCTCCGTAAGAACATTATACAGAAGATTGAAACAGTATGGACTGGATTAAAAGATATGTAAAGACAGTACCCACCGTTATGATGCTGGTGCTAATCACAGCATGCAGCGTCTCGTATAAGTTTAACGGTGCCAGCATCGACTATTCTAAGACAAAGACTATAGAAATTGCTACGTTCCCTATACGTTCAAGTTATGTGTGGGGTCCGATGGCAAGTATTTTCAATAATCAGCTTAAGGATATTTATGCCAACAATACCAAACTGATACAGGTAAAGCGTAACGGTGACCTTAAGCTGAGCGGCGAGATAATACAGTACTCGCAGCGCAATAAGTCTGTCACAAGTGAGGGACGTTCTGCACAGACCGAACTCTCGATGACGGTAAACGTGAGATTCATTAATAATAAGAATCACAAGGAAGACTTTGAGGAAAAACGATTCACAGCTACGGCAACCTACGAGAATACTCAGTCGCTGAATGCCGTACAGGAAGAACTCGTGACACAGATGTCAAAAGAATTAACAGAACAGATATTTAACGCAACGGTAGCTAACTGGTAATAATGGATTTAAAGACACTTATAGAACGTCCGGAAAAGATGAACCGCGAGACTCTCTATGAACTGAGGTCGCTCGTGGCTGTTTATCCTTATTATCAGACGGCACGACTCCTTATGCTCAAGAATATGTATCTGCTGCACGATTCTTCGTTCGACGAGGAACTGCGTCGTGCTGCCGTATACATGACCGACCGCAGAATGCTGTTTCAGTTGGTAGAGGCTGTTCATTACCGCATCACTGCTCCTTCGCCTATATTGAAGAATGAAGAGAAGGTGGAAAGCGAAGACCGTACAATATCTCTCATTGATACGTTCCTTGATTCGCTGCCAGAAGAAGAAAAGAAGGAGACAGCTCCGAAACGTGCTCCGACTCCGGCTGATGCTGCCGTGGACTATGTGTCTTATCTTATGGAGACCGAAGGTGCTGAAGAAAACAACAGTAACGAAGAACCACAGATGCGCGGTCAGGAACTCATAGACAGTTTCATTGACGGCGGTAAGATAGAGCTGAAGGAAACTCCGGAGTATGTTCCTAACTGCGACGACTCGAAGAAAGAAGAGGGCAGAGAGGGCGAGGAAGGTTATTTTACAGAGACTCTTGCCAAGATATACATAAAACAAGGCAGATATTCAAAGGCTCTCGAAATTATTAAGTGCTTAAATTTGAATAATTCAAAAAAAAGTGCTTACTTTGCAGACCAAATCAGATTTTTAGAGAAATTAATAGTAAATAATAATAAAATATCATAGCAGAAAAATGTACACATTATTTGTAAGCTTAATTATCATTGCATCAGTTCTGATGATTATCATTGTACTGATACAGGAATCTAAAGGCGGAGGTTTGTCTTCAAACTTCTCATCTTCAAACCAGATCATGGGTGTTCGCAAGACTACTGACATTGTAGAAAAGGCAACTTGGGGTCTGGCAGCAGCAATGGTCGTATTCAGCATCTTATGCTCTTACGTAGCTCCTCAGGCAAACTCAATGCAGCAGGAAATCTTCCAGACAACAAATCAGGCTGCTAATCCTGCAAACCTTCCTGGTTTCGATGGCGCTAAGTCTGAAGCTCCCGCAGCAAACGCAGCAGCTCCCGCAGCTGAAGCCAAAACACCCGCAGAACCTGCAAAATAATTTCCTTATAAAATAATAGGTGAAATATATGCTTAGACATTGTATGTAAATATGGTGTCTAAGTATTTTTATGTCTATATGTGAGATGTGATGTCGTTTTCTATCCATCTTACAACGGCATCTTCATTATTTGTCAGAGTTACTTCTGTGGCAAATTTCTTAACTTCTTCAAAGGCGTTGCCTACTGCTACGCTGCAATCGGCTATCTTCATCATGGGAATGTCGTTCAGGTTATCTCCGAATACTACTATGCGGCCGGCTCCTGTTTCTTTTGCCATCTGTGTTATTGCGGCTGCCTTTGTAGTGCCCTGTGCATAGATTTCTAAAAATCCCTGCGACTGGTCGAATATGTCGTGATAGCACATGTACGTGCATGCTATGCCGCGACGGTCTATCTCATCGGCTACTCTGCGCAGTTCCACATAATCGCCCATACTCATTACAAGCATGGCTCCGTCTTCATCGTCGGCGGTGAGAACATTGTCATATACCATCTGTTTCAGTGACGGCACCTGACGTTCGCTGATAAAAACCTGTTCGTTGTCGGTGAGGTGGGGGATGTGGTGCGCATAAATGCAGTTTGTGTGGCAGCGGTAAATAAACGGGTTGATGTAACTGTCGCTGAAGATGTCGAGCAGACTTGCAATGACACTTGTGTCAATAATTCTTACGCTGCTGTATTCGCGGCGTGCATTGTCCCAGAAGGCAGCACCAGCCATTATGATGTAAGGCATACGGGTTCTTACTCTTTCCATAAGTTTTGTTACCGTGGCGGGTGTGCGGGCGGTGGCAACGGTAAAGTTGATGTTACGTTCGTTGATAAGATAATTGAGTCGTTCTACCGTAGTGTCCGAGAGTTTAGAACTGCTGTTCAGAAGCGTACCGTCAAGGTCGCTTACATATAGAGTATTTTTAATATTGTCCATCTTAGTTATTTTATTTGTTACGCAGTTCCCAGAAAGCCACGGCAGATGCGGCAGCCACGTTAAGCGAATCTACATTATGAGCCATCGGAATACGCACCACATAGTCGGCTGATTCTATTGTCTCGTGAGCCAGTCCGTCACCTTCCGTTCCCATGACTATTGCTAATTTAGGTTCTTGTTTCAGCTGAGGGTCGTCAAGAGAAACCGACTTGTCGGTCAGTGCCATGGCTACGGTCTTAAATCCCAGACTGTTAAGCGATGAGACTGGAGAGTCGAGCCATGTCCAGGGAACAAGAAATACAGAACCCATTGATACACGCACCGCGCGACGGTTAAGCGGATCGCAAGATGAACGTGTTAGCAGAACGCCGTCGATGCCTAATGCTGCGGCAGAACGGAATATAGCTCCGATGTTGGTAGTGTCTACTACGCTGTCGATGACTACCACGCGACTGGCATTGCGACATATATCCTCGACGGACGGCTGAGGCTTGCGGCGCATGGCACATAAAACACCGCGTGTAAGAGTATATCCGGTAAGCTGTGCAAGAAGTTCGCGAGAACCCGTGTAGACTGGAATGTCTCCGCAGCGCGATATGATGTCTGCAGCATCACCCTCTATATGCCTCTCCTCGCACATAAGAGCCACAGCTTCGTAATCCGAATTAAGAGCTACATTGATAACCTTAGGACTTTCGGCAATGAACATTCCCATCTCTTTATTCTGCTTGTTACGCAGCTGAGGGTCGGTTACCTTTGTGAACAATTCTACTCCGGGGTGTGATAGTGATTCGATATGTATTACTGACATTTCTCTTACGTTTATAATTGATATGCAAATATACTGTATTCTGACGTAAAAGTTTCATGCCCGTATATTATAAATAAGGTGTGCAGACAAAAAAATGCGGGAGGTATAAATCATCCCGCATTGAATTATAATTAGAATCTCTTGCTCTTTTCCTGAATGAAACCATGTCTGTATGCCCACAGAAGTTCTTCGAGGTCGGCAATCTGCTTGCGCAGTTCTTCACCGATGTCTGTGTCATCCACAAGAATTCTGTGCTGTGAAGTCTCGACAATCTGAGTAGTACTCTTAATGTCGGTTCCTTTCTCAATGGCATCCTGAGCACTTGTGAACGGCTCGTGCTGTACAAGCTGCAGACCACGGCTGTGATAAACCAGTGTGAATCCTGCAATACCTGTCTCCTTATGGTAAGCCTCAGAGAAACCGCCGTCGATGACAAGCAGCTTGCCGTTAGCCTTGATAGGAGTTTCACCATTGACTACATGTACGGGAACGTGTCCGTTGATGATGTGGCGGTACTTGCCCTTAACACCGAATTCGTCGAGGATGTTATCTATAACCTTCTCGTTGTCGCGGAGCTTGATGTACCATCCCTTTTCCTCATGATGAATTTTCTTGTCCTTTATGAAGTAACGCTCGAATGTAGTCATTGCCGACTTGTCGAACAGGATAGAATCCTTACCGCACCACAGATACATAAAGTAGTCGATGGCATATTCCTTCATCTTCGGGTCTGTATCGCTCTGGAAAGCAGAACGTACCAGCATACCGGTGTTATGCATCAGCTCGCGTCCTTTGTATTTCTTTCCGTTGAACAGTTCCACTTCCTTCAGAGAACCATCCTCGTTAAGCGGACAGGAAGCATGATAGAGCAGGTTGCCGTTATGTATTGCGTACATACATCCGTGACTCAGCATGGCACGTATATGACGTTGCAGTTTGTCACTCTGTAAGAACGAACGTTTCAGTTTTGCAAGAACCTCAAGCTCACGGTCCGTCATCTTTGTAGGATGTTTCGGATCTACTGTCGGGAAGTTATTGCTTGTCATAGGAATCTGCTGACCGTTATATTCGAATGTTCCGTTCTTGTAGTTCACACGGCTCAGAACATCACGGTCTTCCATGTTCCACTGAGGATATTTGTGATAGAGCTGTGCCTCCATCTTAAACTGCATTATGGCAATAGCCTTGTGCATCAGCGAACTGATACGCAGAGTACGCTCGTCCATCTTAGAACTTTCTGCCGACATCTTAGGAAGGAATTCCGTGCAAGGATCGTCGCCGTATGTGTCCATAGCGAATGTCACAAGCGGCATGAGGTTAATTCCGTAACCATCCTCAAGGGTTGTAAGGTTACCATAGCGCAGTGACAGACGGATTACAGAACATACACACGCCTCGCTACCTGCGGCGGCACCCATCCATACTATATCGTGGTTACCCCACTGTATGTCCCAGTTGTGATAATTAAGAAGAGTGTCAAGGATGATGTGTGCACCAGGACCTCGGTCGAAGATATCTCCTAAGATATGCAGCTGGTCGATGACAAACTGCTGTATGAGTTCAGAAAGAGTGATGATGAAATCGTCTGCACGACCTGTGCTGATGATTGTATCTACGATGACATTAACATAAGCCGTCTTGTTAAGGTCCTCGGTACGCTCGTGCATAAGTTCCTGAATGATGTATGAGAAATCCTTTGGCAGCAGTTTGCGAACCTTAGAACGAGTATATTTACTTGAAACGATGCGGCATACACGTACCAGCTGGTGCAGAGTGACATGATACCAGTCGTCGATATCCTCTTCTTTAGCCTTTACGAGCTTCAGCTTTTCCTTAGGGTAATAGATGAGCGTACAGAGTTCTTTCTTCTCGCTCTCTCTCAGTTCGCTGCCGAACAGTTCACTAACCTTACGCTTGATATCACCTGATGCGTTCTTGAGAATATGGCTGAAAGCCTCATGCTCTCCGTGAACGTCGGCAAGGAAATGTTCCGTACCTTTCGGAAGATGCAGTATGGCCTGCAGGTTGATTATTTCAGTTGTGGCATCGGCAATCGTCGGGAAATCTCTGGCTAACAGATGTAAGCACCTTGCGTCTTTCTCGATGTCGTAATTCTGATGTTTAGTAGTCATTTTGTTATCTTGATTTTAAAGTTAAAAAAGTAAGTATTTCTATTGTCTTCTTATCGTTTATTGGTGTCACCGGCATGAAACCTTCGGGCAGAGCCACATATTCGTGTGCTGCCTGCATCAGTCGTGCGGCAAAATCATAAATTTTAGAATCTCTGAAGAGCTTATCAACTATATCCTCGCGGTATTCCGTGTTTATCAGAATGTCGTTCAGTTCAGCCAGATGGCGTAATGTGAGAGTGTGTTTCTCCAACATATCCTGAGCACAGGCTATGAAGCAGTACAGCTCCTGTTCAACCTTATAGTTCTCAAAGTCTCTTAATATCTTGTAGTTTTTAGATTTAATTTTCTCTATATTATCTGAAAGAGATATTCTCTTCATGTCGTCTGGCAGACCAGCTCTTTCTCTGCATAATTTTCTGTCAGGACAGAATGTAATGCCGTATTTAACACATCCGGCATCTATGAAATCCCTTATATCCTCAGTCTCGGCATGAATGAAAATCTTATTCATCTCTTCTGCCGTTACGCTCTTTACGAGTTCGTCGTCGCTGCTGTTTCTGTTGCAGTACATTCCGTTTACTCCGGTGCGCAGCAGCAGCAGTTCTAACTGTTTTGTTTCCGGCAGCATCACGTCGTAAGCCCTCCGGTCAATTATCTTTCTGTACAGAGAAGCAAAGTCAGCCCTCATGTCTTCGTCCGTAATGGAGTTGGTGAGTACAGAATTTTTGATGACAACCATCTTTCTGCTGATGTCATTGTTCTCTTTTCCCGGAATAATCTGGAGTTTCTCTACGGTCTCCTTTTCCATTCCTCCGGTTACGTGTATGGCATCCGCCTCGTTTAACATCTTGCGGGCACGCGAAGCATCCGACGTAAGCTGTTTCAGCGGAGAACGTTCGTTAAGCGTTATTGCTGCGAGATTACCCGAAGGAGATACAATTATCGGAATGTGTCTGTCTTCGGCAGCATTTAGAACTTTCAGCTCTGTGTGTCCGGTACATCCGTGAATATGCAGAATCTCAGGATGAAACTCGTCCATTATCGCACCGACCTTCTTTCCTACGAAAGGCATCAGCGTCGATATTTTTTCGGCATTCTCTATACCGGTGTCGTCGTCGGTGGTAAGAATACGCATCTCAATACCTTCCGACCTCTCGAAGAGATGACGGAAAAACTCTTTTCTAACATCCCTGTTATCTGTTATCTCAGGTATAAAATGCAATATTCTCATTTACTTTATCCTTTATAGTTTATGACTTATGAAGTCTAATTTGTTGGACAGTGCGTATTTTATTCTATATTTTATGTCGTGCATCAGTACCATTATCTCAAACGGAACTATTTCCCATATAGGAATCTGTTCGCCATACATTACAGATGTCTTGTGTGATATTAAGGTTCTTTCTGTAATGCAGACTATTAAAGATAATGCCGAAACGATTATTAACAGTAAATTACTGATAACGATTCCAGCCGTTAAACCTACAATCAGCAACAGATAAGACATGTACATCGTTACCGTGTCGGTAAGAGATGCCAGTCGGTAGCCTGTCTTATTTTGCAGATGCTTCATGGTGTCTATGCGGAACAGATTAGTGTTCTTCCATGACTTTACCGTCGGTTCGTCTTTCATCATCCAGCCATCGGGAGATGTTATCACGGCAGTATTGCTTTTTGTGGCAAATTTATTCACGAGATAATCGTATTCGCCGCGTACATACATCAGGTTTCCTTCAAATCCCTTAGCTTCGATGAACACGTCGCGTTTTATTGCGATGCAGTCAGAAGCCGCCATGTGAGCAGTTCCCTTTGCAGCCCTGCGCAATGCATACAGAGAATTTCTAAGCTGAATGAACCTGTGGAATGCAGAAGTCTCCCCGCAGTAGTTACCATAACCGATAGCCAGTTCGCAGTCGCTGTCAATTTCAGCAGCTATAGCTTCGAGCCATCCGTTACCCTTAGGATAACATTCCGCATCGGCAAATATCAGCCAGTCGTATTTAGCGGCTTTGGCTCCAACCGTCATTGCCAGTTTCTTACGGCTCATGTAACGAGAAGAAGAAGGAATGAAAGTAGAGTAGAGGCGCTTGTCATCAGCATACTTGGCAAGAACCTCGTCTGTACGGTCGCCTGTCTTGCTTTCTACTATTATTATTTCAAAATCACCCTCATACTGCTGTTCCAGAAAACAAGGCAGATGTCGTTCAAGCTCGTAAGCATTATCGTGCGCCGGAATGATTATTGAAAATGACGGACACGAAGTCTTTTCGCCCTTACGTGTACGCGGACGCCTGAACATTATGTTAATTAGTGGAAATACAACAGCAGCAAGCACCATTACCCCGCATGCGGCATATATGATGATGTCAGTTGTCATTTCCAGCAAACAGATTATCGCTCAGCAGTTGCAGAGCCTTTACCTTATCCTCCTGACGAACCAGGAAAGAAATGTTATAGTTACTTCCGCCGTATGAAATCATACGCAGAGGAATGTCCTTCAGCGCATTGGCGGCGATAGTCTCGAATCCAACGTTTCTCCAGTCAAGGTCACCAACGATACAGATGATGCACATATCATCATCTACGCATACCGTGCCATACTGTTTCAGCTCTTCCGTGATGTCGTCGAGGTGTAACTTATTGTCCACCGTAAGCGAGACGCCAACTTCAGAAGTACAGATAAGGTCTATCGTAGTGTTATAGCTCTCAAAAATTTCAAAAACCTTACGTATGAAACCTGTAGGCTGTAGCATACGGCTGCTTCGTACCTTTACGGCAGCAATACCTTCCTTCACGGCAACAGCCTTTATCGTACCCTTATGTTCGGTGCCGTTGATTACAGTACCAGGCGAATCAGGGTCCATAGTGTATTTCAGACGTACAGGAATACGTGCGTATTTGGCAGGAATGATGCAGGCAGGATGCAGAATCTTAGCACCGAAGTAAGCAAGTTCGGCAGCCTCCTCATAGTTCAGTTCACGTACCGGACGTGTATTCTTTACAATTCTCGGGTCGTTGTTATGCAGACCGTCGATGTCTGTCCAAATCTGTATTTCCTCCGAATCGACAGCCACGCCTACCAGAGAAGCAGTGTAGTCGCTGCCGCCGCGCAGCAGGTTGTCAGTCTCGCCATAAGCATTACGGCAGATGAATCCCTGTGTGATATACACCTGCATACCTGTATTCTTTTCGAGTATACAGTTAAGGTGTTTGCGGATATAAGCGGCGTCTGGATTATTATTCTTGTCGGTGCGCATAAAGTCGAGTGCCGGAATGAGCGCAGCCTTTATGCCCAGTTCGAGAAACAGGTTAAGCATCATACGTGTACTCATCAGTTCACCCTGTGCAAGAATGTCCTTTTCCTCGAAACTTGTGAATATCTCTTTAGTAAACGATCTGAGGAAGTTAAAACGTTCCTTAAGGAAAGCACGAGTATCCTCTTTCCATCTGTCCTCAGTATATAAGTTCTCTACGTGTTCGTAGTATTTGTTTTCAAGCTCGTTTATCTTTTCGTTGGCGCTGTCTGAATTCTTCTTGTAGAGATAGTTGCATATCTCGACGAGAGTATTTGTAGTTCCCGACATAGCCGAGAGTACTAAGAACACAGGTTCTCCTGATTTAGTAGCAATGGCAGCTACCTCTCTCATTCTTTCGGGTGAGCCTACAGACGTGCCCCCAAATTTCATTATCTTCATAATCGCAATATTATAAATAATATTAAATTAGGGTCCTCACAGTATCAGTTTCGGTCAGAGGATATACTTATCTGTATTCCTCTGTAACTTCTTTGATTTCCTGGTTCTCGCACTTATATACGATACCTGGGAATCTGTTGAGCATCGGTATGTTATGTGTAGACATGACGACAGCCGTACCCCTTGTGCTGATGTCCTTCAGCAGATGTACGATGTTGTCGGCAGTCTCAGGGTCGAGGTTACCCGTAGGTTCGTCGGCTATTATCATCTTAGGATTGTTGAGCAGAGCTCTTGCAATGGCAATACGCTGCTGTTCACCGCCCGATAGTTCGTGCGGCATACGGTTTTCTTTGCCCTTCATTCCTACGGCATTCAGCACATAATCAATGCGCTCTTCTATTTCTTTTTTATCCTTCCATCCGGTAGACTTGAGGACAAAAACTAAATTCTTATATACGTTACGGTCGTGCAGCAGTTTGAAATCCTGGAAAATGATACCCATTTCCCTGCGCAGTGCGGGCACTTCCTTACGTTTAATCTTTAACAGATTGCGTCCCATGACCTCCGCCTTGTCAGCCGATTCGATGTCAAGTTCGCAATATATAGTCTTCAGCAGAGAACTCTTTCCGGAGCCCACCTTACCGATGATGTATATAAACTCGCCTTCTTCTACCTTGAGGTTGGCTTTCTTCAATATGCATATATCTTCCTGATATATGTCGGCGTTAATGTATTCTGCTAACATTTTTTCTTTTCTCCGGCTCTGAGTATTATACTTGTGGCACCTATTGTGAATAGCGTGCCGTCTTCGATCACTCTCTTTTCTCTGTCTCCGAGAATCTCAGCCTGTACGAAAGTTCCCGTATAGCTGGGACCGTCGCGCAAAACGTATTTCAGATTGCCGTTCTTATCATAAGATACATTTATCACGCAGTGATTGATGTCTATGCTGGGGTCGGTAGTTTCGATGGGGATAGTAGTCTTGCTTCCCTTCATGTATCTGCCGATGATGTTGTCGCCCAATTTTAGCGGCAGCACCTGCTTGTAGTGGAATACATTCTCGATTACCACGATAGAGCCGTATTCCTCAGAGTTCTCGTTCTCGTCGTATTTTGTTTCCTTCTGAGTGTTCTTCAGTTTAGACACACCCATACGGATTCCAAATTCTTTACCGCAGTAGGGGCACTGGAACACCAGCGACTGACCTTCTTTGTAACGCGTCTCATCGAATGTGATGTAGCTGTCGCATTTGGGGCACTTTACTCGTTTCATTTCTTAACCCTTACTTTGTAAATCCATGCATCTTTGAAATTCTCGTTGCCTCGCAGACCGCGCAGTGCACTGTATGCGTCGTTCTCGTTTTCAAACTTACCGCATACCACCTTCATTCCGTTTGAACATTCTACGGGATGAATATCCTTGAGTCCTTGTTCTGTAAGCTTCTCAGCAAACTGAGTGGCATTATGCTTAGAAAGAGCACTTGCAAGTACTATGCTGTAGTAGCTGTTTGCTTTAGGAACTTCAGCCTTCTTAACTTCAGCCTTTACTTCTGCTTTAGCTTCGTGAGCATTTGCCTTAGTGACAGCAAGAACCACGGTGGAATCCTTCTTTACAGCCGGTCTGGCAACTGGCTTTACGGCGTCAGCAATGTTCTCAGCCTTGTTTTCTTTTTCAGAAGAAGACAGAGGCAGAATGTTGTTGAACACGCTGCTTTGCAGACTTGCCACCGATGCCATGTTAGTTTCGTGGTTGCCGAGCGGTGATGAGATGAGGAAGAAAGCGAAGATGGCAACGGCAGCAGCAGCGATGTTGCGCAGTGTGCTAACCCTGATACGGATGTATTTACCTTTTTCGTTCTCTTCGGCTTCGTCTGTAACATCATTGTCGCTTTCAGCCACAGGTCTTATCAGACTGAGAGCCTCGAAGCATCCCAGTCCGTAATATTCGGGGGTAAGCAGACCAGCCTCGTAAGGCTCGAAGTTATAACCACCTTCATTGTTCACTCTTAATGTTCCCACACCCGGAATCTCGTGATATCCGTTGTGTTCGAGGCTTTCCTTGAGAGCCTCCGACTCCGAAGCAATTCTCTTTACGGCTTCGGGGTAGCTTATGTCGTATGTTTCGACGTACGACTGTGCAAGCAGGCTGTCGTTCATTGACAGCTTCGGGTTAAAGCCTGCAACACGCGTCGGCGGCAGGAAAGAGGCACTCTCGGCATCATAGCGTGCATCCGTGTGATACGCGATGAAACCGCCTAATCCCGGAACGATTACGCAGTCGTTGTCTAACAGTAATATTTCTATATGTTTCTCTAATTCCATATCATTTGCAAAAATAATGCTTTTTTCTCAATATCCCAAATAATATGTAATTTTTGAAGTATATCTTTTTCTAATACGAAAAATATTCTTACTTTTGCATTATAAATATACTTAAAATATCTTAGAAATGGAATACATAAAAACCGAAATCGACGGTGTGTGGGTTATAAATCCTAAAGTTTTTAACGATGAAAGAGGCTATTTCTTCGAGTCGTACAGAAAGTCGGATTTCGATGCAAACATTGGTCGTTCGGTGGACTTTATCCAGGACAATGAGTCAAAGTCTTCTTACGGTGTTCTTCGCGGACTGCACTATCAGAAGGGTGAGTTCTCACAGGCAAAGCTCGTAAGAGTAATAAAGGGCAGGGTGCTTGATGTTGCAGTCGATCTCCGTAAGTCATCACCTACATTCGGTAAGTATGTAATGGTAGAGCTCAGTGAGGAAAACAAGAAGATGTTCTTCATTCCCCGTGGATTTGCACACGGATTCCTCGTGCTCAGCGAAAAGGCTATATTCACGTACAAGGTGGACAATGTGTATGCACCTCAGAGTGAGGCTTCTATTCGTTTCGACGATCCCGACATTAACATCAAGTGGCCGATAGACATGAAGGATGTCATTACAAGTGCCAAGGACGAAAAGGGAATGTCGTTCAAGGATGCAGAGAAGTTTGAATAATATTTACTAATTATATGTCATTTTGTGAAAACAAAGTACATCGTTGCGCTGCCGTAATGATGTCGGTGCTCGTTGCAGTACCCCTGGTTACCGGTTGTGGCGGCAATGCAGCAAAAGAGTCCCGCAAAGGGGACACAGACGCCGAGAAAATGCTGTCAGGCGTGTGGTTTAATGAGGATGATAACAGCATAGCTTTCAGAGCAGAGAAGGATACTATATACTATCCCGACTCTACGTCGTTGCCTGTACATTTCCGCATTATCAGAGATACGCTGTATCTTGATGGTTCGCAGGTGCTGGCATATCCTATTGAGAAACAGACCGAACATCTGTTTATTTTCAAGAACAACCTCGGAGACAGGGTACGCCTGGTAAAGACAGATGATAATGACTTTAATGCAATTTTCAATGACAGACAGTCGGTAAGCGTACTCAACCAGAACAAGGTGGTGAAGACCGATACGGCATTTGTCTACGATAATACGCGTTATCATAGTTACGAGCAGGTGAATCCTACCACGTACAAGGTTATAAAGTCGTCGGTAAACAACGATGGTGTTACGGTAGAAAACGTGTATTACGACAATATCGTGCACATAAGTATTTACAAACTGGCAAATCAGCTGTTCTCAAAGGACTTTAATAAAGAGTTCTTCAGACAGTATGTGCCAGAGGGCTTTTACGAACAGAGCATTCTCAGTGAGATGGCTTATGTAAAGTGCGATGAAGAAGGTTTCCATTACAATGCAGCACTTTACATTCCCGATTCAATGACGAGCTTCATAGTGCGCGTAATAGTGTCGTTTGACGGCAGTCTGAGGGTAAGTGAAAAAGATAAGAAGCTGAACTAACTAAAAAATATCGATTTTATTTTGTTTTAAACGAAATAATTTATATCTTTGCCACATAGATAAGAAAAATTAACCTATCATGAAGAATTTGTTAACAATATTGTTTGTTTCTATGCTCACATTCGGCTATGCTGCCCACACGTCGGCATCAGCATCTGTCGAGATAATAGAACTTTGCGACAATTCAATATCTGTTACTGTTAAAGGATCTATACTTCATGTATGTGGTGCAGCTGGGCAGACGCTGTATATTTACAATGTTGCCGGAGTAAGGGTTAAGAGTATCCGTGTAGATGGCGACGACAAGACTTATTCAGTAAATCTTCCTAAGGGCTGCTACATCGTAAAGGTGGGCGACATGGTAAGAAAGATTTCTATCAGCTAATCCTTTAATAAGTAACAATAGGATATTAAAAAGTTTTTTTGTGCAGCCGCAATAGCGTTTTTACGTTGTTGCGGCTGTTATATTTTTTTAATGTCTGTACCGCCGTCTTTGAAACATATAGGCTCAGTAGATAAATCATGGGGATAAATTCTTTCACTTTGGATTATTAC